>JASMSZ010000090.1:0-1092 GCA_041694515.1 Halanaerobium sp. | reverse complement strand
CTTTTTGAAGAAACGGAACGGTTCCCGTGTTTGGCAACATTTAAACCACCAGCTGCCATAACAAGAGCAGTAGTTGTAGAAATATTAAAAGTTCCTTTTTCATCTCCTCCGGTGCCACAGCTGTCGATCAAATTCCGGGCCTCAGTTTTAACCTCTGCTGCCTTATTTCTCATCACACTGGCCGCTCCGGTTATCTCATCTATTGTTTCACCTTTCATCCGCAGTCCAACCAGAAATCCGGCCAGCTGGCTGTCTGTTGTTTTTCCCTCCATTACCATTGACATTGCTTCTTCCATTTCTGCCAGAGTTAAATCTTTTCCACTCACTACTTTATCTAAATGTTTGTTAAACATACTCTCTCCTCCTCTAAAATTTCTACTCATCTCAGCTAGTCTTTTTTAAAAATAATTTAACTTGAATCTCAAATATATTTTCTAAGACTTTAATCAAAATTACAGCTCTAAAAAATTCTTAATCAGCTCTCTTCCAACTTCAGTCAGAATTGATTCCGGATGAAATTGGACTCCATAAACTGAATAGTTTTTATGTTTCAGGGCCATGATTTCACCCTGATCACTTTCTGCCAGCACCTCAAGCTCTGAACCTAAACTTTCCCGATCAACAATCAATGAATGATAACGGGTAGCAGCAAAACCATCGTCAATCCCGGCAAAAAGACTGTCATCTCTAACTTTTCTGACTGCAGCCACCTTGCCGTGCACAATTCTATCCGCCTCAACTACCCTGGAACCAAAAATCTCACCAATACACTGATGACCAAGACAGACACCCAGAATGTCAATTTTATCCTTAAAATATTTGATCAGTTCCTTAGAAATCCCTGCATCATCCGGACGGCCGGGACCAGGGGAAATAATTATTTTATCAGGTGCCATAATTTCCACATCATCAAGACTCAACTTATCATTACGAATTACCTTTACCTGATCAAACTCCTCCAGCAGATGCACCAAATTATAGGTAAAGGAATCATAATTATCAATTACTAAAATCACGGATACCATCCTCTCTTACCACTTCTAGAGCCTCAAATAAAGCCCGCCCTTTGTTAAGTGTCTCCTGATATTCTTT
>JASMSZ010000089.1:0-10125 GCA_041694515.1 Halanaerobium sp. | reverse complement strand
CTCCTGTCCTATATATTTCATTAAATCCTTTGTTTTTTGATCTTCAATTGTTGTCATTGGTGTGATAATTAAATCTTCTTTAAATCCCGCTTTCTTTTTTGCGCTGCTGACTACTTCCTCTCCATAAGTTTTGGTAAGAGTTTTAAGCCAGGTCGAAACAACTGTTCCTTTCATATACTTCCCCCCAGTAATAATTTTATGATTTTATTTTAAAAACAGAGTTCAAATAAAAATAGCTCAAAAAATTAAGCTATATTAATAATAATTCGTGATTGAGGGAATTATACCTGCTTTAAAAGCAAAAAAATTTGCTATTTATTTAGGTACCAGGTACAAAACGGCCGTTTTGTACCTGGTACAGAAGAAATAATTCACAAAACACTTAACATCATCTTAACAATTAGTTACAATTTTTTAACAATTCGGAAATACTCCTGTAACTTTGATGTGTCATTATATTAATTGCAAGAGGAAAACAAAAATAATCTGGAGGTAATAATTAATGAAAAAAATTGGACAAGCTTTTACCGTACTAATTTTTTTGGTTTTTCTTTTTAGTGGATTTGTAATGGCAGCCGAGATGGACTTTGGTGATTTAGGAGAAGAATTTGTTGACTTTGATGGAGATTTAGTTGCCGACATACCTGCTGAAGAATCTGAATGGATCAATCCCGATACAATTATTTTTTCGTATACACCTGTAGAAGAGCCTTCAGTCTATAAGAATGCCTGGTCAGATTTTTTGGACTATTTAGCTGAGGTGACTGGTAAAGAAGTTATGTTTTATGCAGTTGAAAACTATGCTGCTCAGTTGGAAGCTTTAAGAGCAGGAAGAATTCATATTGCTGGTATCAATACTGGTAGTGTCCCCTTTGCTGTAAATACTGCCGGAGTTGTTCCTTTTGCAATGATGGCAGCTGAAGACGGAAGTTTTGGTTATGAGATGGAAATTATTACTCAAAAAGATAGTGAGCTTGAAACTTTAGAAGATTTAGAAGGTAAAACAATTGCTTTTGTATCTCAAACATCTAACTCTGGTTTCAAAGCACCATCTGCAATTTTAAAATCCGAAATGGGTTATGAAGCTGGTAAAGATTATCAGACAACATTTAGCGGCCGCCATGATAACTCAATTATGGGAGTTTATAATGGTGACTACGAAGTTGCTGCCATTGCCAATTCTGTAATGCACAGAATGGATGCCAGTGGAGCAATTGATATGTCAGAAATCAAAACAATTTATAAATCTCAGACATTCCCGACAACTGCTTACTCCTATGTAAATAACCTGCATCCTGGTCTGGCTCAAAAAATTAAAAAAGCGTTCTTTACCTTTGACTGGACAGGAACAAGTTTAGCAGCAGAATTTGAAGATGATAAGTTTATTCCAATTGATTATAAGACTTATTGGGAAGTTATTAGGAAAATTGACAAAGCCAATGGAGTTGAATATAAGTAGAAATTACTTGTTTTCAATTGAGATAGATTGTATTAATAATGCTGGGGTGGCAGAAGCGGTTAAAAGAGCCGCTTTTGCTTTTAATAAAACAGTACCGGGTACCTGAAAAAAATATTCAGGTACCCGGTACCTATATAGAGAGGTGAAAAAATTGCTTAAAATAAATAATTTGCATAAAAAATATTCTGGAGGTGATTTGGCTCTCCAGGGAATTAATCTGGAATTGAAAAAAGGAGAAATCGCAGCTGTTATTGGTCCATCCGGAGCTGGGAAATCAACTTTAATTCGCTGTATTAACCGACTGGTTGAGTCAACAGCGGGAGAAATAATTTTACAGGATCAGGATATTAATCATCTTAATAAAAAAGAATTAAAAAATGCCAGAAGAAAAATGGGTATGATTTTTCAGGAATATGCCCTGGTTGAAAGATTAACTGTTATGGAAAATGTTCTCTCAGGCAGACTGGGGTATTTATCTTTCTGGAGAGCCTGGCTGCGCAAGTTCCCACAAAAAGATATTAATCAGGCTTATCAGATTTTGGATAGGCTGGGCCTAAAAGATCATGTTTATAAAAGATCAGACCATCTGTCAGGTGGACAGCGACAGCGGGTTGGAATTGCAAGAGCATTGATGCAGAATCCAGATTTACTTTTAGTTGATGAGCCAACAGCCAGCCTTGATCCCAAAACCGCTCGCCAGATTATGCGTTTAATTACTGAAATGGCCAGGGAAAGAGAGCTTGCTGCTTTAATAAATATTCATGATGTACTTTTGGCGAGAGAATATGTAAGTAGAATTATTGGAATGAAAAAAGGAAAGATTGTTTTTGATGGCAGTCCAGCAGATTTAAATAAAGATACCTTAACTACAATTTACGGAGAAGAAGACTGGAATAACTTTAAGGATAAAGATCAAGAAAATTTGGCATCTGAAGGAGGTAATGACCTTGCTGACAGAGAGCAGCGGAAATTACAGCTGGCAGCGTCCACATCTAATTAAGAATAAAAACAAAAGAGCAATAATTTATTTACTTGCTGCGGCTTATATAATATTTACTTTTATTTCTCTGAAAATTGATTCCCAGCGAATTATACTTGGTCTGAGCAGAAGCCAAAAATACTTTGCTGATTTTTTAAGACCGGATTTTATCTCCCGCTGGAATTCGATTGTTGATGGGATTTTAGAAAGTCTGACGATGACTTATGTGGCAACTGTATTTGGTATAATTATTTCAATTCCTTTTGCTTTTGGAGCAGCAGAGAATATATCTCCAAAGCCGATTTATTACTTATCACGAGCAGTGATAGTTATCTCAAGGAGTTTTCAGGAAGTAGTTATTGCAATTTTTTTTGTGGTAGTTATTGGTTTTGGTCCAATGGCAGGAGTTTTAACCTTAACTTTCAGCAGTATCGGCTTTCTGTCAAAATTACTGGCAGAAGAAATTGAGGATATTGACTGGACTCAGGTGGAAGCGGTTAAAGCCACCGGAGCTTCCTGGCCGCAGCTAATGACTTATGCTATATTGCCTCAAATTTTACCACGGTTTATTGGTCTATCGGTTTACAGACTTGATATTAACTTTAGAGCTTCGGCTGTAATCGGTGTTGTTGGTGCTGGCGGAATTGGTACAACTTTAAATGCCGCTTTTGATCGCTACGAATTTGATTCTGCTTCCGCTATTTTGATTGTGATGATTGCGATTGTACTTCTAGGAGAATTGTTTTCTTCTTTTATTAGAAAAAAGATTAAATAGTGGTTATTAATATAGAAGGGAGTTTTAAAATGTCTAAAAAAAATTATAACTGGCAGCTAAAAAGCACACTTAGAATTTTAAAAGAAATTTTGTTCTGGGCAGCGGGTATCTGGCTTTTTATTTACTGCTGGAATATTATCTCAGCTCGAACAATCTGGCCCTTTGTTTATGATGGGGCTGAACAGGGCTCAAAATTACTAATGAGGATGTTCCCTCCAAACTGGACTTATTTTTTGGATCTTTTAAGACCAATCTGGGATACAATAACTATTGCCACATTAGGAACATTGGCCGCCATATTACTTTCCCTATTTGTAGCTTTTTTGGCTGCAGAAAACACTTCACCTCATCCACTTTTGAGACAGCTGGCTCTTTTGATAATTGTAACTTCTCGCTCAGTTAGTTCTTTAATTTGGGCAATAATTTTAGTAATTATTTTGGGACCAGGGGTGCTGGCTGGAATAATTGCAATTTCTTTAAGATCAGTGGGGTTTGTCTCCAAACTCCTTTATGAAAGTATAGAAGAAATTGATAGAAAACAGGTAGAAGCAGTTGAAGCTACTGGAGCCTCCAAATTTTCCGCTTTAATTTACTCTGTTGTGCCCCAGGTTTTTCCTTCATTTGTTGGGACAGCTGTTTATAGATGGGATATTAATATTCGCGAATCAACAGTTGTTGGTTTAGTAGGAGCTGGTGGAATTGGGCTGCAGTTAAATGAGGCAATTTTGGGGCTTAAATGGCCTGATGCAATTATAATATTTATGATGATTTTATCATTAGTATTATTTTCGGAATTATTTTCAGCTAAAATTAGAAAAACTCTTATTTAGTGCATTTTTATATACTACACCTACCGTTTATGCTTCCAAAAATTGGTTCTGTAAACGGTAGGGACACTGTTTTTATACATTTTTCTCTTCAGATGGTATAATAATATCAAGATTATCATCAATTAATAAAACATTTGAGGAGTTATAGCTATGATTTGCGAAAATGTAGATTTCAAATTTGGACTGCCCCTGAATATTTCGTTGAATTCTCTAAATCAAAAAAAGAAATTTAATCGCAGTTTTAAGTTGATCTGGCTTTTAGAAGGAAGAATAACTTATGAAAATAGTAATTTAAAAACAGAATCAAAAAATAAAATTAACCTGGAAACAGGAGAAATGAAGATAATAAACAGTTATACTCCTTTTAGGATCCTAAAAAAATCCAGGGGTTGTAAATTTCTTGTTTTTGATTTTAAATATAATTATTTAAATAATTTTTCCTTTGATTTTGAAGAGAAAGTATATAACTTAAATAATGATGCTAATTTGAATGAATTTAAATATTTAGCAGCTTTAATGGCTAAAGATTATTTTTACTTAGATTACCAGCTGGCAAAAAAAATAAAAACTAAGTTAGATAAGTTACTGACAGTTCTTAATAAAAATCACTGTATTCATAATCAGCGCCAGGATAATTTCTATAATAAACAGAAAGACAATATAGTAATTAAGGTAATCGAAAAATTGGAAACTCAATTTGCAGAAAATTTAACATTAAAAGAAATAGCAGAGGAATTTCATTATAACAGTTCTTATTTATCAGAGAAATTTAAGAGCTTAACAGGTGTAAATTTCAAAAGTTATTTAGATCGCCTGCGGCTGGAAAAGATTTTGGCTGAACTTTTGTATACAAATAAAAATATTAGTCAGATTGCACTGGAATCAGGATTCAAAAATATCAAGAGTTTTTATCGAGTCTTTAATGACCAGTTTAAGCAGAGCCCGGTTGAATTAAAAAATAATTACCCAGAATTAAAAAAGGAAAACTTAATTAATGAGTTTGGAGATCTTAAATATTTTAATGATTATTTTACAGAAATTATTAATTCTTACCAGCAAAATAAAAGGAGAATAGAGGATGAGCTACAAAAAGAAGTGATTCTAGACTCAGGCGGTGAAAATCAATCACTTAATCCAATCTGGAATAAATTGATTAATGCTGGTACTGCTCAAAGTATTTTAGACTCAAATCTTAGAAAACAAATTGTAGAACTTCAACAGGAAATTAACTTTGAATATTTGCGTTTTGAAGGGATATTTAATGATGACCTTGAAGTTTGTAAAGGGGATAGCCTGGAAAATATTCATTACAACTGGAAACTGGTAGATAATATCTTTGATTTTATATTAAAAAACAAATTTAAACCTTTTATAACTTTAAGTTTTATGCCGGAATTACTGGCAAGTGACAGAGATAAAACAATTTTTTATTATCAGGCTAACTTTTCTCCTCCTAAAGACATTAATGCCTGGCTTGATTTAATTGATGCTTTTATTATTCATTTAATTAATAGGTATGGAATTGAAGAGGTACAGCAGTGGTATTTCCAGGTCTGGACTGAATTCCCAGTACGTGGCTTTCACTGGGCGGGAACCGAAGCAGAGTATTTTAATTTTTATGCTCGAACTGCCGAAAAGATTAAAGCAATTTCTCAATTACTAAAAGTTGGTCCTGCTTCTGAAACATTTTTTGAAGAAAATTTTCTTTCTGAAAAATTCCTGGAATATGCTGAGCAGAATGATACTGCAATAGACTTTTATAATATTAATCTCTATCACAATTCAGTTCCGATTATGGAGGAGGATCCTGATTTAAGTAAGTTTTATAAAGAAAGCACTCTGGAAAATATTAAATTTAAATTCAAAGAAAAAGATTATTCAATTAAGATATCTCAAAAAATAAATAATCTACTGGCAAAATATTATCCGAAAGCAGAGTTAATAGCAACCAGGTGGAATGTAAGCTGGAATGCAAAAGAATTGGTACATGATACTGCCTTTATGGCTGATTTTATCATTGATACTGCTTTAAAACTTCAAGAAGAATTGGATGGACTTGGCTATTTAAATTTATCAGATTTGATTTCAGAATGGCCAATTAACGAATTACCTTTTTTCGGCGGCAGAGGTTTGATGAATACAGAAGGGATTAAAAAATCTGGTTATTATGCTTATATCATTCTTTCAGAACTGGGAGATGAAATTATTGCTCAGGGAGAAAATTATATAATAACCTGTAAAGGAGACGATATTCAGATTTTATTGTATAATTATGCTTATTTAAATCAGAGCTATCGTAATGGAGATTACAGTATAATTGATGAGTATAATAGATATCAGGTTTTTGAAAATAAGGATTCTTTAAAATTCAAATTTAAATTTTCAGGTCTTAAAGGGAAATATAAGTTAAGTCATTATCATTTAAATAGAGATTCTGGTTCAGCCTTTGATCAGTGGATTAAAATGGGAGCTCCTTCAAATTTAAATAATCATGAAATTAAATACTTGAAAAACAAATCTTTTCCTGATTTAATGATAGATTATTTGGATTTAAAAGGTGAATATAATTTAGAAGGTGAAGTGGAAAGACATGGAATTGAATTTTATTTACTGAGAAAACAATTTCAGATTCAATTATAAAAATATAATATTTTACACTTTAAGCTCCGAACCCAAAGAAGAGATATTAAATTTTATCTTTTCTTTGGGTTTGATTTTTTGTTATGGTATAATTTTTAAATTTGACTGTAATTTTATTATATAAATCCAAATAAATCGAGACGAAATAATATTCAAATTATTTTATACTATTAATATAGTAATAATTATAAGAGTTAGTTATTCTAACATAAGTCCTATAAGAAATTAAGAAGATTACAACTTAAACTTATCCCGGGAGATTCGATTAACAACTAAAAAATAGGAGGACTTATTAATGTTAAATAAACCAGATCAAAAAGAAATTAAGAAAAAAAGAGAAAAGTTAAAAGAAAAGGGAAAATACCATAATGCAGAGAAATGGCAGATTGCATTTTTTGCTTTAAACAATACTGCTACAAATACGGCATTTGTACTAATTATGTATTATGCTTTCTTTACTCAAAATGTACTTGGTCTTTCTGCAGCAATTGTTGGTGGAATAGCAACTGCGATGAGAATTTTCGATGGTTTTACTGATCCTGTAATTGGGTTCATACTTGATAAAACTGACACTAAATTTGGTAAATATCGTCCCTTTATGCTTATTGGTAATATTATTTTAGTGATTATGATTATTGCACTATTTAATGTTCCACCAGAATGGTCCACCCAGACTAAATATATTGTTACAGCTCTGTTATATGGTCTAGCAATTATCGGTTATACTTTTCAGACTTCCTGTACTAAGGGGGCTCAGGCAGCATTAACTAATGACCCTGCTCAAAGACCACTTTTTACCTTTTTTGATGCAATTTATAATACTCTACTTTTTGCTGGTGCTACCTGGTTTATTATGACCTACATGGCACCTAAATACGCTCAAAATGTAAATGATCCGGCTCTATGGTCAACAGTTTCTGTTATTTTTATGGCAGCTTCTTTTGTTATGACAATTATGGCGATGATCGGTATCTGGTCTAAGGATAGAACAAAATATTTTGGACTGGCAGAAAATGCAGTTGAAATTAAATTTAAAGATGCCTGGGAAGTTCTTAAAAACAATCGTCCTCTGCAGATGCTAATTGTAGCAGCTTCTACAGATAAACTAGCCTTAACTGCCCGTCGTGCCGGTTTTGTCTATTTCTTTTCTAATATTCTATATAATACTGCTCTTCAGGGAACATTTTCGGTCTGGGTAATGGCTCCTGCTATTTTAGTAACTTATCTGGGAGTTAAATATGCAGAAAAAGTTGGATTAAAAAATGCATTTGTTAAATTAACCTGGATGGGAACAATTTTAATTTTAGTTCTGCTTGTAATTACACCTATGCTGGCTGAAGGTGAACTTACTACAGGAGTATTAATATTATTAGTAGTCTTAGGAGCTCAATATTCTGTAAGTCAGCTGGCAGGTAATATAGTAATTCCGATGATTGCAGACTGTACTGACTATGAATCCTGCCGCTCCGGAAGATTTATGTCAGGCTTTATTGGTACTATCTTCTCCTTTGTTGATAAGATGATTTCATCTTTAGGAACTGTAATTATTGGTTTCAGTATAGCTTTAGCCGGTTATGGAGGCCAAAAAATTCCACCTAACTCTCCGGTTAGTGCAAGTTTAGAAATTGCAATATTGTTTATTGTTTTTGGTTTACCCTTAATTGGACATGTTGCTTCTTTAATTGCAATGAAATTCTATCCTTTAGATGATAAGAAGATGGCCGAAATTCAGGACGAAATTGATAAAAAGAAATCAGCGACAGCTACTGCTTAATAAATTCAATATAAATTATGTATAAGTTAAAGATAAGGGCTTCTCTAAAATTTTTAAAGAAGCCCAGATGGATTAATGATTATAAATTTTGAAATAAGTGGAGTGATAATAAATGGAAGAACAGTTTTTATATTCTGCTCAATCTCAGACAAGACAGATTATTGACTTATCAGGAATCTGGAAGTTTAAAGTAGACTTTGAGGGAAAGGGAAGAGACGAAGGCTGGCAGAACGGTTTAATTGATTGCAGTGAAGTTCCTGTTCCATCAAGTTTTAATGATTTATTTACAGATAAAGATGTGAGAGAACATGTTGGGGATGTCTGGTATCAGACAGAGTTTTATCTGACAGAGGAATGGCAGCAGAAAAATGTTAACCTTCGTTTTGGCAGTGCAACTCATAGAGCAGAAGTCTGGTTAAATGGAGTTAAAATTGCTGAACATGAAGGTGGATACATGCCATTTGGAGCAATTATTAATGAAGCTGCTGACTTTGGAGCTAAAAATACTCTGATTGTAGTCGTTAATAATGAATTAGATTTAACGACTATTCCTACCGGCCAGGTTAAAGAATATGATGACGGTAAAAAAAGATTATTTCCTTATTTTGATTTCTTTAATTATGCCGGAATTCATTCTGCAGTAAAGATTCAGCTTTTACCTAAAGATTATATTTATGATATTTCGACAGTTACAGATTATGAGGGGAATACAGGTTATCTAAACTATGAAATAGAAAGCACTTCTCACTCTGAGATTAAAGTTGAATTAAAAGATGAAGCGGGTAATGTTGTGGCTGAGGCTAATGGAGATAGTGGTAAGCTGGAAGTAGAATCAGTTAATCTCTGGCAGCCTGGTGAAGGCTATTTATATAATTTAGAAGTTAGTTTGTTAAGCAGTGGCGAAACAGTTGATACTTATCCACTACCTGTGGGAATTAGAACAGTCGAAGTCAAAGGTAATCGCTTCCTAATTAATGATGAGCCATTTTATTTCAAAGGCTTTGGTAAACATCAAGACAGTGAGATCAATGGCCGTGGTTTTGATCCAGCAGTAATGATTAGAGACGCTGAACTTTTAGACTGGATTGGAGCTAATTCTGTCCGCACCTCACATTACCCTTATGATGAAGAATTTTACCGAATGTGTGACCGCAGAGGGGTTGTTGTAATTGATGAAACCCCAGCAGTGGGTCTTTTTGATATGAATATGAACTTCCTGGCAGCAGGTACTGGAAAAGAATCTGATTTCTTTGATAAAGAAATTGTGCATCAAAAAACAAAAGGAAACCATAAAAGAGAGATTAAGCGTTTAATGAAAAGGGATAAAAACCATGCTTCAGTTGTAATGTGGTGTCTGGCAAATGAGCCAGATAGTGCTCAGGAGAGAGCTGAAGAGTATTTTGAAGAAATTTTTTCTTACGCCAGAGAACTTGATCCACAGGCAAGACCTCTTACATTTACAAATATTATGACAGCACCATATGGTAAGTGTAATGCTGCTCAATTTGCAGATGTAATTTCCTTAAATCGCTATTACGGCTGGTACTTAATGGGAGGAGCAGAGTTAAGATATTCTCAAAAGAACTTTGAAGAAGAACTTGCTGGCTGGGAAAAAGAAGGAAAACCAATTGTGATGACTGAATATGGAGCTGATACTAAAGCTGGAAT
>JASMSZ010000088.1:0-1798 GCA_041694515.1 Halanaerobium sp. | reverse complement strand
ACTGATTCAAGAAAAATTAGAAGAAGCTAAAAATCAGCTTCTCAGTTATTCTAAAGCTGAAGAATTTAAAGATCGAAAAGACCTAAAGAAGTGGGCGATTATTTTTGTAGGGAACAAAGCTACAATCGAAGAACTATAATTTCAAAAAGACTCCAGCTGGATAATTAATCCTACTGGAGCCTTTATTTATTATAATAATTTTTCTGTGAGCAATCAAAATTAGCAAACTGTTATTGATTTATAATTATTTTTCAACAACAAGTTTTTCTGACTGGCTTAACTTATATTCCTGGTCATAGACTTTGATTGTTAAGTCTTTTCCTGCTTTCAGTGAGAAGACAGATTCATCTTGACTGACCTCAACTTTAATTCTGCGGCCTCTAAAGTTAATCATAAAGTTAAATCCATTCCATGCTGCCGGTAAAAATGGTCTAAATTCTACCTGATCGTCTTTAACTTTAAAACCGGCAAAACCTTTTACAATTGACATCCAGGTTCCTGCCATACTTGTAATATGCAGACCATCATCAGTATCAGTATTGTAATTATCCAGGTCCAGTCGGGCTGTTCTTAGATATAATTGATAGGCTTTTTCTTCTCGTTCTAAGTCAGCTGCCAGGAGAGAATAAATACAGGGGGAAAGTGAAGATTCATGTACTGTCCGCGGTTCGTAAAAATCATAGTGGCGGGCAATACTTTCCTGATCAAAGTCTTCTTTAAAATAATAGATTCCCTGCATTACATCTGCCTGTTTAATATAGGGTGAACGTAAAATTCTATCCCAGGACCAATTTTTATGGAGAGGAATATCTTCTTCTTTAAGGTCAGAGACCAGTTTTTGTTCCTTATCCAGATAGCCGTCCTGCTGAGCATAGATATCATATTCTTCCAGATAAGGATAGTACATTTTTTCGGTCATCTCCTGCCATAATTCCAGCTCAGATTCGTCAATTTCCAGTTCAGAAATCCACTGCTTATATTTATCTGGATCATTTTCCTTAATCTTTTTTAAGTTTTCCAGGGTATAGTTGAGAGTCCAGACCGCTATTCGGTTGGTATACCAGTTATTATTAACATTGTTTTCATATTCGTTAGGACCGGTTACTCCCAGGATCATATATTTTTCCTTCCGCGGATTAAAGTGAGCTCTATCAGCCCAGAAGCGGGAGATTTGAGCCAGCACAGGAATACCATATTCTTTAATATAATCCTGATCCCCAGTATAATCAACATAATCTTTAATGGCATGGGCAATCGCTCCATTGCGGTGGATTTCCTCAAAGGTGATTTCCCATTCGTTGTGGCATTCCTCTCCATTAATTGTTACCATTGGATAGAGAGCACCAGCAGCACCCAGTTTATCTGCATTTTCCACAGCTTTTTCCAGGTGGCGGTATCTATATAATAATAGATTGCGAGCAACATCCTGACTGTGGGTAGACAGATAAAAAGGAAGGCAGTAAGCTTCTGTATCCCAGTTAGTCAAACCACCATATTTTTCGCCTGTAAATCCTTTGGGCCCAATATTCAGACGGGAATCATGGCCGGTATAAGTCTGATTTAAATGAAAGATATTAAAACGAATTCCCTGCTGTGCTTCCGGGTCACCTTCAATTTTAATATCACTTTCCTGCCAGATTTTAGCCCAGGCCTCTGTATGTTCAGTAAATAATTCACTATAACCCCGGAAGGCAGCTTCCGCAGCTTTTGATTTTGCCTTTTCACTAACCTGATCAGCCTCATAATCACGGCTGGTACAGACTGCTAGATATTTATTTAATTCTATTTTTTCGTCTGG
>JASMSZ010000087.1:0-20208 GCA_041694515.1 Halanaerobium sp. | reverse complement strand
GCTTCCATTTCAGCTTTATAACCGGCCAGTCTTTTTTGAGTTGGAACAGTAATTTCTTCACCCTCAATAGTGGCAATCTTTTGATGTCCCAATTCTGCCAGATGCCTGACAGCTTTGCGAGCACCTTCTTCGTTATCCGAAATAATATAAGAGGCGCGCTCAGCAGACATATCAAGATCAATAAAAACTGATGGAATTTTAGCATTTAAAAGTTCCGGTAATTTAGGATCGTCCCTGGGCATTCCCATCAAAATAGCCCCATCAACATTACGGAACTCACACTTTTCTAAATAACTGAATTGGTCCTCCCAGTTAGCGGAAAATAAGATCATATCATAATTATTTTCCAGCAGTTTTTCCTCTAAACCAGAAATAATACCTCTAAAAAACGGATGCTTAACTCCACTGTCCTGGTGATCCTTAAAAAAAAGACCGACCAGAAAAGATTTATTTGTTCTTAAAGATTGTGCATTGGCATTTGGTCGATAGTTATTTTCTTCAATAATTTTTAAAACCTTTGCCTTTGTGACTTCCCCAATATCGTCATAACCATTCATTACCTTAGAGACAGTTGCTACTGAAACCCCTGCCTTTCTGGCAATATCCTTAATTGTCAGCATTCAAATCAACCCTTTTTTTATTACATATATTTCCCCTATTATTATCCTGTCTTCTATTTTATCATTAATTTAGTGCTACTTACAAGCATTTTGACTTTTTTGTCGAAAAATAAACTAAATTGATTTAGTAAATTCTTAAGCTGTAAGCAATTATGAAGATTTAATTTCCAATTCTTTAAAGTGATTTCGATAAAAACCCCGGTCCCGGCTTAATAGTAGAGCTTCATTTTCTACTGCATGAGCTGCAATTAGAAAATCCGCCATTATATGCTGTCTGGAAGTTATTTTACTGCCGCAATCTGAACAATAAAAAGTGTTTTTTGAACCACACTTACTGCATTCTAATTGACTGTCTCGATTTTGATTATATTCTTTCCAGGCAGCCGCAGCAAACTGCAGCCCTTTTTTACCAATAGCTTTAAACTGAATATTTGAATCTTTCAGAAAACTATTCAATAAAGCTGGGTTGTTAAAGTGAGCAGCAAGTTCTGCATAAACTATTTGAGAAATAATTAAATTCTGTGAACTGTAGTTTAAAATTAAATTTAGGGAACTCTCTTTATAGTCGGGATCAGGTAATAAAATATCAAATAAAATGTTTGTATCAACCGCAATCTGCATTACCTCTCAACTCCTCAACTAATTGGTCACTGCTCTTATTCTCATTTAAAATCCCTACATAGTTTTTAATTTTATTCTGATCAACTTTTTTTTCAAAATAATAGCCCTGTTTGCTCTCTTTAATTATTAACTGATCACCTTTAGTTAAATTCAATTTCTCCCGTAACTTTTTGGGGATTGTAATTTGGCCTTTGGAAGAGATTTTAACCTGATACATACACTCACCTTCTTATTTTAAAGTAAGATTAATATTCCTTACTTTTATTATACTACTATTTGAGTAAAAATACAAAAAATCGGCATTAACCAGAATTAAACTTAACTGGTCTGCTGCCGATTTGAACAAAACTATTTATTTATAAACTTCAATTCTTTCTTCCAGTGGTTCAAATTCCTTTTCGTCTGGCTCTTCCACTGGGTTACCAAAGAGCATTAGAGAATATATTGGAAATCTATTTGCTTAAATTCAATTTATTTATTAATATTAGCTTTCTTTATTAATCTTAATCTGAGTTTTTGATACTTAAATCTCTTATTTAGTAGATTTAATTCCCTTAGCAACTCTGGCTACTCTTTTAGCCAGTCTGCCGGCCATTTTTAGATCGCCTTCTGTGGGCTGTTTGCTGCCATCTCCACCGGCAATTGTGGAAGGTCCATAAGGACTTCCTCCCTGCAGCTTATCTGCATTTAATTCTGGATTCTGGCCGTAAGTTGACCCTACAAAGATCATACCAAAGTGAAGCAGAGGGATCATGGAAGATAGAATTGTGCTTTCCTGGCCGCCGTGAACAGTATTGGAACTGCTCATAATACCGACTGCTTTATCTTCCAACTTACCTTCTGCCCAGAGTCCACCAGCAGTATCAATAAACTGCTTAACCTGAGCCGGCATATTACCAAACCGAGTTGGAATACCCCAGACAATACCATCTGCCCAGTCCAGATCAGTTAAAGTAACCTCTTCTACTTCTGACTGAGATTCCTGAGCCTGAAGATAAGGATCCTGGCCGGACATTGCCTTTTTAGCTGTTTCCAGTTCCGGAATTTTGCGCAGCTTTACTTCATAATCATTGTTCTCTACTGCAGCATCTCGAGCTGCCTCTGCCATCTGATACATGTGTCCATAAGAACTGTAATATGTGATTAATAATTTAGTCATTAATAATACCTCCCCAAAAATATCTTGCTTAATTTTAAGTAAAATGATTCATTTTCATTGGTTCCAGATTCGATTCATTAGTTCCATATCCGAGCTTTTACTCCGGATTCAGCTCAAAAAAATTTATATTAATTATCCCCATTTGACCGGGGATAATAAATTAACTATTTATCCTTCCGGGTATTAATTCCCAAAAGTTTGTACAGCATGCAGTTACCTGACAATCCCGTGTAGAGAGGGATGATTCCTAAAATACCAAAATACTTAGCATTTCCTTCGACAAAGAAAAACATCGACAGCAGAACAATACCGAGTATTATCCTGATCCACTTATCAGTTTGACCCACGTTTTTCATTATTTTTCCCCCTTCAATCTTAGATTTGAATTTTGAAATTTTAATATTTATTTTTATTTACTAATTATAAATTAACATCTAAGCTGAAAACTTTCTGTATCATTGATTACATTTTAAGAATTAAATTGAGTACAATTCGATTTATTTAAACCAATGGTTATTAATTTTTATCAGAAAGTTTCTGCCAGCTGCAGAATTTATCCTCCAGCAGATCAATTCCTTTAAATAAGAAATAACCAAGCAGGCTGACTGCAATTATACCGCTGTACATTTTTAGGTAATTAACCATCGACCAGCTGTTCATTATATAATAGCCAATTCCATATCTAACTGCAAAATTTTCCGCAAAAAATAAGACTGCAATACTGGTTCCAATAGTGATTCTTAAAGCTGTAAGTATCCCCGGAAAAACAGCGGGAAGCACCAGATGCTGATAGATATCAAGTCTGTCCATCCCCAGGGAGCGGGCAGAAGCAAAATATTTGCTGTCAATACTGCGCACTCCATCTCGAGTGGTAACTATAATCTGAAAAATCACTATTACAATCAGCAAAATTATTTTGGAGAGATCTCCCAGCCCAAACAAAAGCATAAAGACCGGCAGAAAAGCAATTTTGGGAATTGGATACAAAAGATAAATTAGGGGAGCTAAATATCTATCAATTTTAGGATGCATCCCTGTCAGCAGACCAATACTGACACCCAAAATCAGTGACACCAATACCGCAGCTGTAATCCGATAAAAACTCATTAAGAGATGAGGCAGGATTTCGCTGCTGAAATTGGCAGCAAAGACTTTAATAACTGCTGTCGGAGAGCTGATAATTGCTGAATCAATGCTAAAATAAAGTAAATACCAGACAGCCACAATTAACAGCAGTGCATATAAGCTGTCAAATTTCTGTTTTTTCATCTTTATCCTCTCCTTCAGCCTCTAAAGACATTAAATTCCTCAGCTTTTTCTGCAGCTCAAAAAATTCTTCTTTTTCCCGCAGAGCTTTTTCTCCAAAATGAGGGTTTTCCAGGACTGCTGCAATTTTCCCTTCTTTGATTACTGCAATTTTGCGGCCTAAAAAAGCAGCCTCCGCAATATCATGGGTTACCAGCACATAAGTAAAATTTTCCCGGGCGTAAATTTCCAGAATTAAATTCTGCATTTCTTCTCTGGTCAGGGCATCCAGGGCAGAAAAAGGTTCATCCATTAATAATAAATCCGGGGCCAGCACCAGGGAGCGGCCGACTGCTACCCGCTGTTTCTGGCCGCCGCTTAATTCTGCTGGATATTTATCTTTAAGTTCAGATATTTTAAGTCGCTTTAAAGCTGAATTAACCTTTTCTTTGATTTCCTGGCCTGCTGCTCCTCTAATCTTGAGGCCGAGGGCCAGATTATTATAAACGGTTTTCCAGGGGAAAAGACCATAATCCTGCAGAATAACCCCACTTCTATCCCGAATTCCGGTTAAAAGCTGAGAGTTAATTTTAATTGTTCCCCGATCCGCCTCTTCCAGACCTGCCAGCAGATAAAGCAGTGTAGTCTTACCACAGCCGGAAGGTCCAATTACGGCAAGACTCTCTCCTTTTTTAACCTCTAAATTTATATTTTTTAAAACCTTTTCTTTTTGATAAGCAAAATCTAATTCTTTTACCTCAATCATTGACTGCTGTACTTCCCTTCTACAACCTGATTATAATTAATATCAATTTCACTGCCGTCAGTTTTTTCAATCCACTCTATAACTCGATTTAAATATGCTTCGGTCGGGACTCTGCTTAAGTGGTATTCCGGCATTGCAATTAAATCTTTGATCTCCATCGGTAAATCTAATTTATTAATTAAAATTTCTCTGGCTTCAGCATCATCCTGCTGAATTTCTTTTACTGCTCTATTGTAGGCTCTGTGGAAAGCTGCAGCTGCTTCATCTTTTTCTGTAAGTGTTTTTTCGGTAAAAATCATTGCTTCTGGCGTAAAATTATATTTATTTTTATAAACTCTTTTTTCCAGACCCTGCAGCTCTGCGGTTGAAGCAAGTGGCTCCGGAATTACTGCCATCTCCAGCTGTCCTGATTTAAGCATTTCAAGTCGAGCAGGAATCGCGGGAACAAAGATTTTATTTAGCTCATACTCTTCTCCCAAAAACTGCTCTGATAAAAAGTTAGTTACACTGACTTCCATCATTCCGATCTTAACCTCTTCTTTTTCTTCAAAATCCTTACTGACTAAAATAGGAAAGCTTCCGTCAGTACTGGTAGTTATCTTAACCGGAAAACCGTTATTAACATTATTAACAAAAGCAATCAAATCAGTCATTGCTCCATCAAGTTTATTGGTCTGGAGAGCAGTCTGTCTGTTCACTGCATTTGTGTAAACACCAATCTGGATCTTCAGATTTTCTTCGGCAAAATATCCCTTTTCCTGGGCCAGCAAAATTGGGGCTGAATCTACAGCCGGCATAATCCCTATTTCCAGTGTCATCTCAGATGCAGCGACACTTCCGGTTGAAATAATAAGTGAAAAGATTAACATTGCTAGCAATAAAAATATCATTTTCTCTCTCATTCTGTTATTCCTCCTAATTTTTTCTGACTCTTATCTTTTAGTTTATTATATAATATATAGGTACCAGGTACAAATCGAACGATTTGTACCTGGTACAAGTTATTTTTTTCACTATAATTTCACTATAATGTGATACCTAAAAATTTATACTCTTATCTGATATTTCTCCTCCAGAAAACCTAAGATTGCTCTGGCTGAAGGGGGACAGCCTTTAACATAACCATCAGCTCTACTGCAGCAGCTGCCGATTCCAATCCCTGAGATTTCTTCTCCCTGATAGCCCTGACCGATTTTAATCATCCCCGCAATTTTACCCAGCTGACCTGTTCTTTCTATTCTTTTTAGAGCATGAATCAGACTGCCATAACAAGCTGAGCAGGCATCTTTTGCTTTAACTTTGGCTGCCAGCTTTTTAATTTTGCGGGAAGAATATTCAATTACTGCTGCTCGATCCTGATTTAGCTCAATTATCTCTGCCCCAGATAAATCTTTACTGCCTACTCCAATTTGAGCTGCTATTTCTATATACTCGATTTCTGCCGTGGAATAGCCCAGCAGTTCAGCTGCATAGCTGTCTACTAGAACAGGATCCTGAGCGGCAATAATTCTATTCATTTTAACCGGATTTCCACCTTCTTCAAAATCGAGGTCCCCGTAAATTCCATCTACAATAATCAAATCCTGTTTTAATAGCTTATTTAAATAAGCAATTGGCTGATGCAGCCCCTGGCGGTGGAACTTCCTTTTTTCAGAATCGGAAATACAGCCTTTAAGATTTTTAAGGGTACAGGTGATATTGGTCTGACAGTGGCCCTTCAGGACCGGCAGATTGATTAAATAGTCAGCATTCAGTGCTTTCTCAGCTATCTCAATTTCCAGCCCCTGATAGGACTTTTTGATAAAATTATCATTTTTTAAGTTATATAATGAAATCTCATAGTCCCGGGCCAGCTTCTGATAACCGCAGACCTCAAAAGCCTTCTCTGTATCTGCTCCCACCCAGGAACCCTCAATAATCATTAAATTATCAAAACCCCTGGCCTGCAGATATTCAATCACTCCTTTTACAATTTCTGGATCAGTTGTAGCTCCTTTTTCTGATTTAGTAGCATTAACTAGATTTGGCTTTAAGGCAATCAGATCATCTGGCTGCAGCTCCGCTTCAATTTTTAGTTTCTGCAGCAGTTCTTTGACCATTACTTTACCCTGATCACCATAATTTATAAAAATTTGATTTTTTTCCATCAGAATCACCTTCTCATTTTTTTGGTACCGGGTACTTAGAAATTTTTTTCAAAATCATTTTCTAATAGGAACTCCAAATCTGTTTTTGAGTTTCGATTTTTTCCTTTTTCTGAAAAGATTCTTCGATCATTAAAGCTAAATATTGATCCTGAGAAGCTTCAGCTAAAGAATAAAAACTTATTCCGGTTTCCAAAAACTTCTTCATTTTAACTAAAGCTGCTGCAACAGCGATTTCATCATCTGAAAATCTAGCAGGAAGAAATGGATTTTGATAAAGCCACTCTTCACCACAGGTTATTCCCTTTAGATAAAAACCTTCCAGATTCTGATTAATTCCAGCTTCTACTCTTTTTAACTCTAATTCAACTGGAGTCTGATAGTCTTTTAAATATTTTAAAGTTGAATTTTTTATTTCACCTTCACTGCCTCTAATCAAAATCTCCTGGGATCTAATCCAGGACCGATGCTGATCCCGCTCAAAATCATAGACTCCCAATTTGCCATCAAAATCTAAAAATGCAAACTCATGCCTTTTGCTGACAATTTCCCTTTTCCCGGGCGCTCCAGAACGATCAGGTCCTTTTACTATCGGTTGTTCAAAACTTCTGGCTTCAATTTCTGCATTTTCAAATTCAATTCCCAGAGCCTTACGCAGCAGACTTACTGCATGATAGCCGTGGCTGATTGAAACTCGAGCATAATTAACTTCTCCCAGGCGTCCGGAATTAACAAGTTTAAAAATAGCCTGATGTAATGGCTGGAGATGATACTGTTCGGCAATCTGAATCGGATAATCTTCCCCCAGTTTTTTATTCAACTTAATCAGTTCTGACAAATTGGCTGCCGGTGGAGTCTCTGCTAAAATTGGAATCCCGGATTCTGCCAGCTGCAAAATCACTTCAGCAGCTGCCTCTTTACTGATAGAAAGCACTACAAAACCTGGCTTCTCATTTGCAAGTAGTTCTTCAGCTGATTGATAGGCCCTAAGTCCCCACTTATTTCTAATCTCTTCTCGTTTACTGGTTCTACTGCTGACAACACCTGAGACTTCAAACTGTTCTGGCAGGGCTCTGGCAATTCTCAAGAAAAATTCAGCCCGCCAGCCAATTCCAATAACTGCAAAATTTATTTTTGATACCGGGTACTTAGAATTTTTTTCCATTTTTATTCTCCTCCAGAAATTCTTCTAATAAAGCTAAACCATTTTTTAACACCGGTTCACTGCCGGCAAAACCAATTCTTAAAAATCCTTCTCTACCAAAAGCAGTACCGGGTACTACCAGAACACCTTTTTCTTTAAATAATTTTTTGGCAAAAGTTTCAGAATCAAGTTCCAGCTGATACTTTAAAAAAGCAGTGGTACCTCCATTTGGCTTAACATACTCAATTAATTCCTGACTCTGAACCCAGTCATCCAAAATCTGCAGCTGTTTTTTTACTTTGGCGAGGTTTCTCTTTATAATTTTATCCTTATTCTCCAGGGCAATTGTAGAAAGATAGTCAGATATCATACCATTAGAAATAGTTGTGTAATCCCTGTGCAGCTGACAGAGCTCAATTATCTCCTCCGGGCCAGCAATCCAGCCCATCCTTAGTCCGGCCAGCGAAAAGACTTTGGACATACTGCCCACACTGATTCCCTTTTCGTAAAGATCAGCGATCGAAGGAATTTCTGCTTCCAGATCAAAACCCCGATAAACCTCATCTGCTAAAATATAGGCGTCAACATCTCTTGCAATCTCAACTATCTCTGCTAAAATTTCTCTACTCATTACTACTCCGGAAGGATTATTAGGATTGTTGATTGCAATCAGTTTAGTCTTTTCAGTCACTAAAGTCCTCAATTTATTTAAATCCGGCAGAAAGCCATCTTCATATTTTAAGTCCAGTTTTTTAACCTCAGCTCCAAAAGATTCGGGAATAGAATAAAGCTGCTGGTAAGTAGGGAAAACAGAAACAACTTCATCTCCGGCTTCAATCAGAGAGTATAATAAGAGAAAGTTGGCGCCAATTGCTCCGTGTGATGGTAAAATATTTTCCGGCTTCACACTCTCATAGAGACTGCTAACTCCTGCTTTAAATTCTTTTGAACCTTTGATATCCCCATAGGTAAGCTGCAGCTTTTTAATTTCTTCCAGCCTGGCAGCCGGGTCATCACTAAAATTTAATAATTCTTCTACTGTCAGTGATTCGACACAGGTTTCCGCAATATTGTATTCAGCATCCATCTCATACTCGTTCATCCATTCTTCTACTTTAAATGGTGCTATTTTCATATTTTTGCCTCCAATTTTGATTTATTTTCTTTTGTGAAATTTTTCTTCTGTACCAGGTACAAAAAACCCTTTTTGTACCTGGTACCTAACGTTATTCTATCAGAAAAAATAGAAAAACTCTACCGGATTGCAATCCAGTAGAGTCTTTCTGATAAGGGAAGTACAATTTATATTTTTCTAGTTGAATCTCTAATAACAAGCTTGGTAGGAAAGATGAAGAATTTTTCTTTAGGACTTAAAGTTTTTCCTGTTATTCTCTTCATCAGAATTTCAGCAGCCTTTTCTCCCATTTTACTTACGGGTATATTGACTGTGGTTAAAGATGGGTTATAAAAATTTGCCATCTTGATATTATCAATTCCTACCACTGATATCTCCTCTGGAACTTTAACATCTTTAGCGATTAAGGCCTGAATAACACCAATGGCAATCTCATCATTTAGACAGACTACAGCATCTGGTTTATTTTTTCTAGCAGCTATCTTCTCACCAACTGAATAGCCACCCTCCATTTTCAAATAATCATAATAAACATTTTCATCTTTTAAATCCAGTCCGTGTTTCATTAAAGCACTTTTAAAACCATTTAATCTTTCCACACTCTGGCCGGCAAAAGCAAGTTCTTTATGCCCCAGTGAAATTAAATAGTCGGCTGCCTGATAAGCAGCATGATAAACATCACTTTTAACAACCGGAATCAGATCATGGTCAACACCATCGCGATCTACATAGACAACAGGTATATTCTCTTCTACAAGTTTGATAATCAGATCATTATGCTGGGCCATCATATCTCCCACACAGGCAAATATTGCACCATCAACCTGACCGGAGCGAAACATATTAATGTAGCGTAGTTCTTCCTCACTCTGATAATCAGTACTGCATAAAATAACATTAAAGTCCTGACTGCGAACATAATCCTTAATTGACTGAGCCAGTTCTGCAAAAAAGGGATTAACTACCTCCGGAATTACCAGCCCAATAGTTTTAGTTGACTTTTTGACTAAAGCCCGGGCTCTCGCATTGGGTACATAGTTAAGTTCTTCTGCAATTTTTTTGATGCGATTTTTAGTATCCTTATTTACTTTATTGCTGCCATTTAGAGCAAGTGAGACTGTTGCTAAAGAAACACCTGCTTTTTTGGCAATATCATTTAAAGTTACAGCCATATAATCGCCCTCTTTTAAAACGTTTAAGTTCATTTTCATTCCATATCATTTCTTTGGTACCAGGTACAAAACAGCTGTTTTGTACCTGGTACTTATATATCAGATCTTAATAATCTATTCCTTTAAACTTAATCTGGAACTCAAAATCCTTTACTTTCAGCTCATATTTCTCTAAGGCTTTCGGTCCACAGGAAGTACTTCCCAGACCTCTATTTTGATGAATCAATTCCAGATAAATTTCATCTCTATCGGGAAGTTCACAGTCGTGTTCGGCAAGTTCCAGGTCTTTTTTACTGTAGCAGTGAGCAGTAAAATCAAATTTATTGGAGTTATAGAATTCAATTCCGGCTCCAACTCTATTTTTTAACTGCAGCCATTTAGTCTCAGACCGATTTCCATTATCCTGAGGATAGACATAAGGTGTATGCAGCTCTCCTACTTTTTTAGTAAAGAAATCAACATAAGCTGCTCTTTTGCTATCTGGATATGATTCTCCCGGTCCTTTACCAAACCAGCTAAGCTGCTCTAAATCCTGACTTAACTCCAGTTCTAAAGCAATTCTCGGCAGTGAATGCTCTTTTTGATCTGCAAATCCACCGGCAGCTGTGACTTCAACTTCTCCATTATTGTAAATCTTATATTCAAGACTTGCTCTGATAATTAAATCCTTAGCTGCTGGAGCCAGTGTATATTTACTTTTAATTAGTATATAGCTGGATTTAACTTCTACAACTTTGAGCAGTTCCAGCCGCTGTCTTAACTGATCAATACCTTCTTCTTTCCAGTCAGTTGTATAATTATAGGTGACTTCGGTATTATCATTGTCTATTGGCGCTCTCCAGAAACTAAGTTCAGGTCCCTTTTCGATAATTCTTTTGCCTCTATAATTATAATCACTGAGCTGACCACTGGCTTTATTAAAGTAGATCTTAAAATCACTGCCTTCAATTTTTAAATAAAGATCACTTTCCTGGATAGTTAAATCCTTATTTTTGGAATGGTTTTCAGCCGGATGATAGAGGCGGTCAAAAACAAATGGTAATTTGAACTGTCTAAATGTAATCTCATGTCCGGGTTCTGCCCAGTTTTTCTTATTTTTTAATTTAATCCTGAAATTAAGATAACTGTCAGCCGGTAGATTAGCTTCGATTTCTCTCCCTTTTTCTTCAATCAGAAGCTCCAGATTATCAAGTTGAAGGCCCCGGACTCCAAATTCTTTAACTTCTCCTGCTTTTAACTTAAAATCCAGACTGCCGCTTTCGATTACTCTACCTGCAGTTTTAACTTCCCAGTTCAGCAGATAGTCTGAGCTGTCTATAAAGTCAAATTGATTTTCTATTGTTACTTTAGCCTCTTTAAAATTAAAGTCTTTAATCTTAAATGGTGCCATCACATACTTATATTCTGTTAAGCCGGGAGAAGGAGTACGGTCTGGAAATACAAGCCCATTAATATTAAAGTTTTTATCATGAGGCTCTTCTCCAAAGTCTCCACCATAGGTATAGCAGATCTTTCCCTCGGCGTTCTCAACTGCAATTCCCTGATCCAGCCAGTCCCAGATAAATCCTCCCTGAGCTGAAGGATGCTCATAAAAAACATCCCAGTATTCCTTGAGTTCACCCGGGCCATTACCCATCGCATGAGCGTATTCGCATAAAATTACAGGCTTTTCTTTTCTTTGAGCAAGCTCTGCAGTCTGCTCAATTGTAGGATACATTGGTCCAATAATATCGACTATTTCCTGGTTGCGGTCACCCTCATAATGAATCGGACGAGTTGGATCAAGTCTGCGGGTCAGCTCCGCCATTTTGCGGTGATTGTCACCAAAACCTGATTCATTACCTAAAGACCAGATTATTATAGAAGGATGGTTTTTATAATGCTCGACCATTCTATCCATCCGATCCACAAAAGCTGCTGTCCACTCTCTGGAATCTGCCAGCTCATCCCAGCGGCCAACCGGTTCCATACCGTGACATTCTATGTCTGTTTCTGCCAGCACATAAAGACCGTATTTATCACAGAGCTCGTAAAAATAGGGATGGTTTGGATAATGGGCTGTCCGAACAGCATTGATATTATGCTGTTTCATCAGCAGTACATCTTTTTCCATCTGAGCTCTGCTGACAGTCCGCCCCAGCTCTGGATCAAAATCATGTCTGTTGACTCCCCTGATCATTACTGCCTCTCCGTTAACCAGCAGCTGGGCATCTTTAATTTCAACTGTTCTAAAAGCGGCTTTCTGTCTGATAGTCTGTATTGTTTCTCCTTCTGGATCTAAAAGTTCAACCTCTAGCTGATAAAGATATGGATTTTCGGCTGACCAGGGTACTGGCTCAGTTATTTCCAGTTCAGTTTTAAATTTTTTGAGCCTGGTCTTTTTTAAAGCCGGCAGCTCGAGTGTTTTTTCCGCTGCCTTAACTCCCTGATCAGAGAGACTAATTTTTATTTTACCACCCGCTGGAATAAATTTCTGATAGGAAAGCACCTCAAAATCACAGTTTAAAACTCCAATTTCCTGATTTCTTTTAAATTCGCTTTCGATTTTAAAATCTTCAATCTGGAAAAAAGGCTGAGAATAGAGGTACACATCCCGAAAAATTCCGCTCAACCACCACATATCCTGATCTTCTAAGTAGCTTCCATCTGACCATTTAATAACCTTAACAGCCAGTATATTGTTTCCACCATAATTTAAATGCTTAGTTAAATCAAACTCAGCTGCCAGCCTACTTCCCTGACTGTAGCCAATATATTCCCCGTTTAACCAGAGATAAAAGGCAGAATCTACTCCTTCAAAACGCATAAGATTCTGCTCACCTTCCCGGTCCGGACTCAGATAAAATTTACGGCGATAAAGGCCGGCCGGATTTTCTGATGGTACCTTAGGTGGTTCTACGGGAAATGGATAATTTACATTGGTATAATGTGGTCTATCATAACCCTGAAGCTGCCAGTTAGAAGGGACAGTAATTGTATCCCAGTCGACAGTAGAAAAATCTTTTCTGTAAAAGTCCTGCTGATATGTATTCTGGTTTGAGAGATACTTAAAATCCC
The DNA here is from genome assembly GCA_041694515.1 of Halanaerobium sp. Taxonomy (GTDB): domain Bacteria; phylum Bacillota; class Halanaerobiia; order Halanaerobiales; family Halanaerobiaceae; genus Halanaerobium. Next base: position 7,145 of record JASMSZ010000087.1, on the reverse strand, counting down.
ACTCTCCATTTAACGATTGAAAATTATAGTCTTTTAATGTCTGCTGATCTAAAAAGAAAATACGATTCGCATGAGGCAGACGCTTATTAACTGCAAAAATTGTTGGATCTTCCCATTCTTTCATTTAACTCACCTCTTCTAAGATTTTTTGTTTTAAAGCGCTTTTAATCACTAATCTCATTATATGATATTTTTAACTTTTTATCATCCTTTGCGAGTCTTAATTATTAATTATCCAATTTACTCAATTAAATTATTGCTAGCTGATTTAGATAATTAAAGCTCCAGCCTATTTTACTCTGCAGCTGAAGCCATAATCTCTTATCCCTTTAGAGCCCCCATTGTAATACCTGAGATAATGTATTTCTGGAAATATAGGAAAATAATTATCAAAGGTGCTGTTGACATTGTTGCTGCTGCCATAATGTGATGGAGAGGTATTCCAAACTGCTGGCCCTGCAGCTGAGCAATAGCCACCGGAACAGTATACATAATTGTTTTGTTGGTGACAATTAAAGGCCAGAAAAACAGATTATAATTATTCATAAAATAAATTGTTCCCAGTGCTGCCACAGCAGGTTTGATGACCGGCAAAATGATCTGAAAGAAAATCCTGAATTCTCCACAGCCGTCAATCCTGGCTGCTTCAATTAAATCATCGGGAATACCATCAATATACTGTTTGAGCATAAATAAACCAAAGCCCTGAGCAGCAAATGGCAAAATCAATGCCGGATAGGAGTTAATCCAGCCGACCTGAGCCATTAAAATATATAATGGAATTGCCAGCACCTGCATCGGAATCATCATTGTTGATAAAATTACAGCAAAAAACAATTTTCTTCCCGGGGCTTCTCTATATTTTGAGAGAGCATAACCTCCAGTTGCAGAAATAAAGACTCCAAAAAAAGTATACATAAAAGCAACAAAAAATGAATTAAAGAGGTTTCTGCCGTAAGGTAAAGTGTCAAATACATCTACATAATTATTCCACATTATATTATCTGGAAATAAACTGGGAGGATAGGCTGAGATTTCAGCCAGTGTTTTAAAAGATGAAGAAATCATCCAGAAAAAAGGGAATAAAGAGATGATAACACCTGTGATCAGGAAAATATAAAATACAATTGTTGTTATCTTATCTTTTTTAAACATTGTTTAAATCCCCTCCTCGCCAGAACCAACTTTAATCTGGAAATATGAAGCTACAAAAATAATAGCAAATAAGACATAGGATAAAGCTGAAGCATAGCCCATTCTAAACTGCTGAAAACCAGAATTATATAAATACTGGACAACAGATAAAGAAGACTGCATTGGTCCTCCACCGGTCATAATGTATGGTTCGGTAAAAATCTGGAAAGATCCAATTGTTGATAAAATAAAAGTAAATAGTATAATTGGGCGCATCATGGGGACTGTAATATAGAAAAATTTCTGTAAGGTGCTTCCCCCATCTATCTCTGCGGCTTCATACAAATCTTCAGGTATATTCTGCAGCCCGGCCAGCATAATAATTGTATTGTAACCAACCCAGCGCCAGGTAAGCACTATAACTATTGAAATTTTAGACCAGGTGGTGCTTGTCAAAAATCTTATTTTGTCAAAACCTATACTTTCAATAAAAAAGTTAACCAGACCAAAAGTTCCGTCTAATAAAATTGTAAAAATAACTCCGACTACAACTGTAGAAGTAACAAAGGGCATAAAATAACCGACTCTAAAATACTTTAAAAATTTAACCTCTTTTTTATTGAGCATAACTGCTAAAATCAGGGCAAAACCGAGAATTAAAGGGGTACTAACCAGCCACATAAAAGTAGTATTGTATAATGCTGTATGAAAAGTTGAGTCTGTAAGAATCCGGCTGTAATTTCTGATACCGATAAAAGTTGCTTTACCAAGGCCGCCCCAGTCATGTAAACTCATATAAAAAGAAAAAAGTATTGGAAATAGCATAAAAACAGAAAAAAATAAAAGAAATGGTACTAAAAAATAATAAAAATGCCGATTATCTTTAATTTTCTGCCAGGTATCTTTAATTTTCAATGATTATTCACCATCCTTTTAATAAAGCAGGGTCAGATTGACCCTGCTTTAAAGATTGCTTATTTTCTTATTCCATGAAATCTTCAATCGCATCTTGTGCTTTTTCTAGACCTTTATTTAATTCTACTCTATCAGTTAAAATTCTTGTTAACTGCAGATTAATTGGAGCACCCTCATTACCAAACGCCTGAGTAGAATAAGGAGTTGCATTCCAGGTAGCTAATTCTTTCTCACTGATTTCTGCAAGTTTATTCCAGACCTGCTGGCCGCCAAAGAACTCAACTTCTTTGTTAAATGCTTCTGTCTCAAATACTGGTCTATAGGCAGGCATTACTCCAGCATCCTGGAATAAGAATTTAGTACCTTCTTTAGTAGCCAGTACATATTTTGCAAAATCAACTGCAAGTTCTACATTATCTGAACTCGAAGGAACAACCATTGCAGTTCCACCCATAGATCCTGTTGCTTTAGATGTAAAGTTTGGTGCCTGCATAACTCTCCACTTTCCAGAAGTTTTAGGTGCTATTTCAGTAATGTTTCCAATAAACCAGCCACCGGCAAGTATTGTTGCTACATCACCATTCTGAATTGCAGCATTCCAGGGAGTTGTCCATGGAGTTGCCTCTAAACCAATACCAGAATCTGTGATTTTCTGCATCACTTCTATAACTTTATAGTTGATAGAAAGCTTATCTACAATTGGATTACCCTGCTGATCAAAGAAATTTCCACCTGCTGCTCTTAAAGCAGGCTCAAAGTTCCAGTTTCCTAACTCATAGTGAGTTGTAGGCCAGGGCAGCATTTTGCTTCCTGTTTCTGCTTCTATCTTTTTACCAGCGGCAATATAATCTTCCCAGGTCTTAATACTTTCAGGATCTACTCCAGCTTCTTTGAAAATATCGGCGCGATAGAACATGGTGTAAGGACCAATATCTGCAGGAATACCATAGGTGGTATCTTTGTATCTTGCCCCTGCATAAGCTGCTGCTGTAAACTGATCAGAGATAGGATCAACATATTCAGAAAGATCTGTTAAACCACCAAGTTCGGCAAAACTGGCGATATGAGTACCCAGGTTGACAGTTGCCAGATCAGGTCCACCTGTACCAGCTGACATTGCAGCCTGTAATCTTGGAACCATATCACTCCAGCCAATTAATTCGACGTTAACTGTAGCGTCAGGGTGATCTTCTTGATAACGATCGGCGAGTTTTTCTAAGGTGTCAGGATATACTCCCCAGCCCCAGACAGTTATTTCTTCTGCAGCTGCACCCATTGTCAGTGATAAAGCAAAAATAAGAGTTAAAGTTATTACTAAAGTTTTTTTCAAGATAATTTCCTCCTGATATTTTTATTTTTTTAATCAACAGACTCAGTAGAGCTAAACTTCACCTCCCTTTAATAGTATGAAATTCAAACGTTTTAATAATATTATATTTTTCTTATTTAAGACCTTTTAAAAGGTTTTAAATAAGTTTTAAAAAAAATCTCACAAATATAGTTTAGCATAAATTATTAGACTTTTCAATAATATTCTCAAAATTATGATTAAGAGATCAAAAAACCTCTTAAAAATTAGGTAAGTAACCCTAATACTCTAAGAGGTTTTATAAGGGAGGCTAAAATTTATTGATTGGGATATGGTTGTTTTTCTCTGCTGGGTCCATCAACTTTCAATTTACCTTCTTCAAAATATACCCGATCAAGATTAACATTCCTGTTGCCGCCTGGAAAATCCGGATAGGTGTGAGTATGATAAACTATATACAGTCTTTCTCCATCTTTAGAGTGGATAAAACTATTATGACCCGGGCCCGAAATTCCTTTTTCAAGATCTTTTTCCAGAATCGGATTTTCAGCTGCCTTAATCCAGGGACCCAGCGGATCATCTGCAGTCGCATAACCAATCGAATAATCTGAAGAACTGTAAACATTGGCCGAATATGTCAGATAATATTTGTTTTTATGTTTTAATACATAGGGTCCTTCATTCCACTGCCAGTCATTTTCAAGTCCTTCCCATTCTTGACTGGGTTCTAAAATCATTTCAGGCTCACCTTTAAGTAATTTAAAATCATCACTCATCTTCTGGACATAAATCTGACTCATATGGATTTGTATATTTCATTTCTTCTGCTCCTCCTGGATTAGTTATTATGGTTAAAATTAATACAGTTAATAAAAACACTCTTTTAAACATCCTGCTCACCGATCCCCAATCACTAAATCTTTAACAAGTTCATCAAACAGGAAATCAGCCTGAACTAGCTTACCATAATACTCAATCACCTTAAAAGTATTGACCAACACTTTACCCTTTCCCAACTCGATTTCAACCAGTGAAAGTGCAAAATCACCAAGCCAGCCCTTAAAAACACCGGCCTTAACATTATAACTGCCGAGATCAGAAATATTCTTTAGATAATATTCGGGATAAATGGAATCAAGCTCCCAGTCAGTAATCCTATTAAAAGGAAGTTCCGGGTAATCTGCTGCAGCAAAAAAGTTAAAAGAAGCAGCTTTATCCCAGCTTTCCCTGGCTGGCTGGTTAATGAAGTTTAAATGATTTTTCTCTGCTATTTCTGAACCCGTTTCTGCCAGAAATAATAGTCTGGCTCCCTTTTTAACGGCTTCTTTTATTTCCTGATCCAGATAATCACTAACTATTAAACCCTGCTTTCCGGGGCTTGCTTCACTTCTTAATTTATAGCCCCTCTTAACTAAATTATCTCTAAATTCCGGCTTCTTAACTCTTAAATCAAGCTCAATTTTATTTCTTAACTTTTCCGATTTCTGCAGGCCGGGATATAATCTGATTTCTGCCTTATCTAGAACAGGCTTTTCGTTTTTTCCATTTAAATATAATTTTAATTTAAGCTTTCTGCTCTCAGCTTTATCAGCTTCGACCAGCTCAATTAGTTCTTCTTCTAATTTAAGTCTGGAACTAGCTGAAACACTTATTTTATCCAACTTTATTTCTCTGCCTTTATCAATTTGATAGAATAATTCTCCCTCAATTTTAGTTAAAGAGTTATTGATAATCAGTGGTTCAATTTTTAGTTTTTCTCCTGCATAAAGATTTCTTTTTTTAAGATTGAGACTGAGCAAAACTGCCTGGTTATAACTTAGATCATAATCAAAGTTGGGTTTTTCTTCTCTAAAGAAATCTAAAAAACCATTTGTTTCCCACTCAATATCACTCAATTCTGTAACAACATAGCCCCCAATTTTATCCCTTTTTCTGATTTCTTCAATTAAAAATTTCATCCCTTCTGATTCTCTTTTTTGTGCTGCCAGAGCCAGATCATCAAGGCTGGAAAAGATTTTATCAAGTTGATATTTTTCGAAATTAATTTCTGCTGTAATAGGGACTTTAAATTCTTCGTCAAATAATTTGGAATTGTTATTATACCACTGCGGTATTTTTTGGTAACGAGCTTTAATTTTAGAAGGTTCGGGCAGTCCCCACATTCCAAATTCGGAAAGCACTTTAATTTCATCATTGTGATACTCAGGGTTAACATAATTTTTTTCAGGATTAGCAATCACATAATTATCCAGATCATCCTGCCAGCTTTTGGCATCTTCGGGCACAGCAAAATAGCGGTGGATATCATTAATATCGGTTTTTACATGAGCCCAGCCAGAGTTATCACAAATCGGACGAGTTGGATCTAACTTTTTCGCATAATCGTAAAACTCAGCCAGCCACTGCTGTTTTGCTTCATCCTCTGCCAGATCCCATTCTAATCCCCACTCTTCATTATAAATACTCCAGATAATAATTGAAGGATGCTTTTTATCCCTTTTTATCATTTCCGTATACTCATCTTTAAATAAATTTCGGGCTTCTTTTGTCCACTTTGCATAATTAGGTGGTTCTTCCCAGATTAAAAGTCCCATTCTATCTGCTGCCTCTAAATAGTCGGGGTCTGCAATTTTTATATGTTTTCGCAGCAGATTAAAACCAAGTTCTTTAACCTTTTTTATTTCTGCTTCAATCTGCTCATAATTATCCAGTTTATAGCGGGACTTAGTCCAGAAAGCCTGATCAAGGGCCCCTCTAATGTAAAGAGGCTGATCATTTAAATAAAACTTATCCCCTCTAATTTCAATTTTCCTGAAGGCAAAATAATCTCTGTGCTGATCTATTATTTTGGCTCCTTCTTTTAAAGTAATCTTGAAATCATATAAAGATGGAGATTCTGGTGACCAGCTCTGGATTTCCTCGAGTTGAAATTTCAGATCATCTTTTAAAGCAAAAGTCTTTTCTCTAATTTTATTAGATTTATTTTCAGGTGAAAAGATTTCGACTTCCAACATTGGGCTCTGCAGCTCTGTCAAATTATCTACTTCTGCTTTAAATTTCACAATTTTTTGCTCATAATCTGTCTGATATTCTACATTTTTTATAAAAGATTGCGGTGCTTCTATCAGCTCAACATCCTGCCAGATTCCACTGACCCGGCTGTACCAGCTTCCCTGTTTTCCATGGGGGATCTCATCATTATCCTCGGGGTCATAGACTTTTAAGTGGATCATATTTTGACCGCACAATAAATCATCTGTCAGCTCAAAGCTAAAAGGAGTATAGCCACCGGTATGAGAACCAATATAGCTGCCATTACAATAAAGCTCTGCCTGATAATCTACTGCTTTAAATTCGATAAAATATCTTTTGTTTTCTTCTTTTTCTAATTTGAAATTCTTATTATACCAGGCATAACCACAGTAGCTATAGAGCTCCTGACTGTAGCTCTGCCAGGCTGCAGGTACAGTTATTTTTTTTGATTTGAATTGATGGGAATACCATTCTTCTTGCTCCCCAACATTATTTTTATCTTTTTTGAAAAACCATTCTCCATTTAAATTTATTATATTTTTTTGCATTATTAAACCTCCATCAGCCCTTCATACCTGTCAGGGCAATTCCCTTAACAAAATATTTTTGAGCGATTATAAAAATAATAATTACTGGAACAGCAGAGATAAATGCACCTGCCATTAATTTTCCAAATTCAGTCATGAAATTTGACTGCAGCAGTCTCAATCCGGGAGTTAGAGGGCGCATTTTGGCTGAATTTGTAATGATTAGC
>JASMSZ010000086.1:0-3222 GCA_041694515.1 Halanaerobium sp. | reverse complement strand
AAAAACCGACAGGTTCACGGTGCGTGAACATAAACGCACATAAATAAGCATAAATAAAAATAAAAAAGACAGCCTATTGGCTGTCTTAATCTCAAAATGGTACCCTCAAGGGGATTCGAACCCCTGCCGCCAGGATGAAAACCTGGTGTCCTGGACCCCTAGACGATGAGGGCAAATTTTTATACAGTTTTGTTGACTGCAATAAATATAATAGCATAAGAAATAATCAGCGTCAAGAAATTTTCTGAAGAAATATAATTTAAAATTTTCGCTCTATTATGGCTGCTAGCATAGTGATTTTAGCAATTTTAAAAGCCAGATTTTAGTAGATAGCTAATGATTTATAACAAGAATCAATTTTGGGACAAGGAAGTAGTGAGGGAATCTAGAATAGTATACTTAGAGCAGAAATTATTTATAATATTTTTCAAGTGGGGGGAATTTAAAATGAAAATTGCAGTTATTGGTGCTGTAGCAGCAGGTACAAGTGCAGCTGCTAAGGCAAGACGAACAGATAAAAATGCAGAAATAGTAGTTTTTGAAAAAGATACAGATATTTCCTATGCAGGCTGTGGACTTCCTTATTATATTTCAGGAGTAACTCCAACTCGAGATAAAGTTGTAATGAATACGGCTCAGGATTTTAAAGAAAAATATAATGTAGAAGTACGTCTGCAGCATGAAGTAACTAAAATTAATAAAGATGATAAAAAACTTTATTATAAAAACCTTAATAGTGGAGAAAATGGAGAATATCAATTTGATAAATTAATTATCAGTACTGGTGCTTCAGCAATTAAGCCGCCATTTGCTGGACTTGATTTAGAAAACATATTTACACTGAGATCAGTAGAGAGCGCTGATCAGATTAAAGTAGCTGTCAGTAGACAGGAAACGCAAAAAGCTGTAATTATTGGTGCCGGACTGATTGGCCTAGAAATGGCAGAGGCTTTTAGTGAATTAGGGATGGAAGTTACAGTTGTTGAACTTGAAGACCAGGTTTTACCACCATTTAGTAAAGAAATGGCTGATCTTGTAGCTGAACACTTAAAAGAAAAGGGTGTTAATTTAATTTTAGATGATGGTATAGACCATTTTGAAGGTTCAGGCAGGGTAGAAAAGATTGTAACAGCTTCTAGTAGAGAAGTTGAAGCTGATCTGGCACTGCTTTCAATTGGAGTTAAACCTAACTCGAAACTGGCCCAGGAGGCTGGAATCGAAGTTGGTGAGACCGGGGCAATTAAAGTCAATGAAAAATTAGAAACTAATGTTAAAGATATTTATGCTGCCGGTGACTGTGCTGAATCAACAGATCTACTGACAAATAAAGATGTCTGGGTTCCGCTTGGTTCAACTGCTAATAAACAGGGAAGGACTGCCGGCGAAAATGCTGCTGGGGGAGAGGCAGAGCATTATGGAATTTTAAAAACTGGAATCACCAAGATTTTTGATCTCACAGCTGCTAAAACTGGTTTAGGATTAAAAGAAGCTAAAAAAGAAGGTATTGATGCAGCTGCAGTTAAAATTAAGGCCCACAATCATGCCAGTTATTATCCCGGAACAGACTCTATTCATCTCAGAGGTATTTTTGATAAAATAAATGGTGTTATAGTGGGAGCAGAAGTAATTGGTGGTGATGGCTCTGATAAAAGAATTGATGTTCTGGCAGCAGCAGTTTATAATCGGATGACAGCAGATGAGCTTTTCCAGGTTGACCTTGCCTATGCACCTCCTTATTCCGGACCCAAAGATGCTGTGGCTATTCTGGGAATGGTTGCTGAAAAGAAATTATGATTTTGTTCTTTTCTCACCAATCTGTTATAATAAAAATAACAAAGTATTTTACTTAACTTTAAATAAAATGTAACAGGAGTGAAGATTATGGCACGTCCAACCAAAGATCGAATAATAGAGAAATTACCAGAAATCAGGTTTTTCAAACCGGCAGGAGTTCCCGGTCATCAGCTGGAAACAGTAGAGATGACTATGGAAGAAGTAGAGGCCCTGCGCTTAAAGGATGTTGAGGGTTTAAAACAGGCCGAAGCTGCAGAGGTTATGAATGTATCCAGACCCACTTTTCAGCGGGTACTGACTTCAGCTCGTCAGAAGGCGGCAGAAGCCTTAACCTGTGGTAAAGCGATTAAATTTGCGGGTGGAGATTATAGATTAGTCCGTCCCGGTCACTGTCCCAAATGTGGTAAAAAAATGAAAAAGGGTAGAAGCCAGCGAGATGGTGATGACTCCCGGGAAAAGCCCTGTCATGATTGTGATGACAGTCAGGATTCTTAAATTTTTAGCTGAATTTTAGGCTCAGCATTAATAATAGTTTATAAAGTTAATTGAAATAAACTGTCCCAAAGAAATTAAGCAAACCCAGAGGAGGCACAATTATGAAAATTAATGTAGACTGGCAGGGAGATTTAGAATTTAAAAACCAGCTGGCATCCGGTCATGATTTAACTGTCGATGCAGCAGAAAAAAGCGGGGGTCATAATAAGGGTCCGCGGCCCATGGAACTGCTGCTTGCTGGACTGGCAGGGTGTACCGGTATTGATATTGTTTTAATTTTAAGGAAAATGAAAACCGAACTGGAAGATTTCGAGATGGATGTTGAGGCAGAGAGAGCCGAGGAAGCTCCCAAACGTTTTACTAAAATTCATATTAAATATAAACTGAAAGGTAAAAATCTGGATGATCGAAAAGTAGAAAGAGCAATTAATCTTTCTAAAGAAAAGTACTGCTCAGCCAGCAGCTCCCTTAATGCAGAAATTACTTCCAGTTATGAAATAGAGCATACTAATTAAATAATGTTAATTTGCGTTAAAAAATACAAAATTACTAATTTTGAGTAAATAAATTACAAAAATATTATATAAATCATTCAATACCCGGGTATCCGGGTATTTTTTTTAGTTTATCTGCAGATTATTGCAGGATAAATTTAAATCTCATTGAATATATAAAGTGTGATTTAATTTTTTAAGCAGACAATTTTTCAAATACTCTTACTATAAAAAGGGAGGAAAATGATGATTAATTTAGATTTAAACGAAAAACAGTTAGAAAAAGCAGTTGAGCGTGCCCGGGAAGAGAATATAATTCTGCCGACTTTTAAGCAGATGAAAAACCCGGAGCTTATTCCAGATAAGATCAAAGAAAAGTTGAAAGATATCGGTCTCTGGGATGTAAATAGTTATAATTTATTCCGCATCAGCTGGAAAA
>JASMSZ010000085.1:0-12213 GCA_041694515.1 Halanaerobium sp. | reverse complement strand
CTTGTGGTAATTTATTTCGCTTTATGTCGATAAGTAATCCGGCCACGACTCAAGTCATAGGGAGAAAGTTCTACTGTTACCTTATCACCAGGTAAGATTCGTATAAAATTCATCCTCATTTTTCCTGAAACATGTGCCAGAACTTTGTGCCCGTTTTCCAATTCGACTCTAAACATTGCATTTGGCAGGGGTTCAACTACTGTCCCCTGGACTTCAATAGGATCTTCTTTAGCCATAAATTATTTTACCTCCTCTTCGCTGAGATAATTCTGTAAAATTAAGCGAACATCTTCACTGCAAACTCGTTCCTTATTTTTTAATTTCTTTAAAAAATCTGCTGCAATATAACCTGTGCTTTCTAAATGTCTGCTAGTTTTATATTTGGGATTATTAAATTTCCTCTTTTAACACGTACTGTACATTATACCATAGATAAGATGATCTCTGCAATAAAACTTAGATTTTACTTAATATTTCAACTCCAGCTTTAGTTACTGCAATAGTATGCTCAAAATGAGCAGATAAACTCCTATCTTTAGTTACTACTGTCCAATCATCTTCTAATGTTTCAACTTCATAACCGCCAATGTTGACCATTGGCTCTACAGCAAGGGTCATACCTTTTTTTAATTTTGGTCCTTTACCTCCAGGTCCAAAATTAGGTATCTGTGGATCTTCATGCATATCACGACCTATTCCGTGACCTACATAATCACGAACCACAGAAAACCCATTTTCCTCAACATATTTTTGTACAGCATGAGAAATATCAAATAACCTGTTGCCGATAACTGCTTTTTCTATTCCCTTAAGCAGAGATTCTTCTGTTACTTTTAATAATTTACTGGCCTTATCAGAAATTGATCCAACTGCATGTGTTCTGGCAGCATCACCATTAAAACCTTCGTAAAAAGTCCCAATATCAATACTTACAATATCACCAGCTTCTAAATAACGGTGATCAGCAGGAATACCATGTACAACTTCTTCATTAATTGAAATACAAACTGAGGCCGGAAATCCCTGATAACCTTTAAATGATGGTACTGCACCTCTGCTGCGGATAAATTCATCAGCAAGCTGATCAAGTTCAGCAGTGGAAATACCAGGTTTAATATTTTCAGATAGATAAGCATGAGTTTCTGCGACTATCTGATTTGCTTCCCGCATTATATCAATTTCACGACTCGATTTCAAGATAATCATTATTTATTCGCCTCAATTAATTCCAGAAGCCGCTGCTGCACCTTATCAATTCCACCGGTGCTTTCCACCTCATGCAGTATTCCTTTGTTTTGATAATAATCTGCAAGTTTAGCAGTTTTCTCTTTATTTACTTCAATTCTTTTCTTTACAGTTTCTTCCTGATCATCACTGCGCTGAATTAATTTACCACCACATTTATCACATACACCTTCAACCTCAGGTGGATCATTTTCAACATGATAAACTGCACCACAATCAACACAAACTCTACGTCCAGCCAGTCTTTTAACTAAAATATCAATTTCAGCCTGTAGATAAATTACTAAATCAAGTTCTCTATTCTGCTCAGTTAAAATTTCATCCAGAGCTTCTGCCTGTGCAATTGTGCGGGGAAAACCATCCAGAATAAATCCATTTTCACAATCAGGCTTAGTTAATCTTTCTTTAACAATCCCGATTGTTACTTCATCTGGTACCAGTTCGCCAGCATCAATAAATGATTTAGCCTTTTTACCTAAAGGAGTCTCATTTTTGATTGCTTTTCTAAATATATCACCAGTAGCAATATGAGGAATTTCTAGACTTTCTTCTAATTTCTTAGCCTGAGTACCTTTTCCAACACCAGGTAAACCTAGTAAAATCATATCCATTATATTTCCTCCTTTTTATTTCATGAAACCTTCATAGTGTCTCATCAGGAGATGGGATTCAATCTGTTCCATAGTTTTTAAAGCAACACCAACCATAATGATTAAAGAGGTACCTCCAAAACTAATTGTTACACCGGTCAGCGGCTGCATGGCAAAAGGAAGTAAAGCAACTATAGTTAAGAATACAGCTCCTGCAAGTGTGACCCTCATCAAAACTCGATCTAAATAATTGATAGTTGGTCTTCCAGGACGAATTCCAGGAATAAACCCACCGTATTTCTTCATATTGTCTGCTACCTCTTCTGGATTAAAGGTAATTGCAGTATAGAAATAAGTAAAGAACAAAATCATCAGACCATATAATACCATATAAAGTCCAGAACCAGGACTAATTGCATTAGCTAAAGAAGTAGCCCAATCATAAGGTAATACCTGAGCAATAATTCCAGGGAAGAGAAGAACAGATGAAGCGAAAATAACTGGAATAACCCCAGCCTGATTGATCTTCATTGGAATATGAGTACTTCTACCTCCATAAACTCTACGGCCTACAATTCTCTTTGAATATTGAACCGGAATTCTTCTTTCTCCCTGCTGGACAAAGATAATACCAGCAATAATTATAACCGCTAACACAGCAAAAATAAGCACATTTAAAATTGATATTGTGCCCGCCTGTAATAACTCATATGTGTTATACATATCTGATGGAAAACGGGAAATAATAGATGTGAAAATGATAATAGAAATACCATTTCCGATTCCTTTATCTGTAATCTGCTCACCCAGCCACATTAAAAACGCTGTACCAGCAGTTAAACTGACAATAATTAAAGCAATGTCAAATACTGTTGAATTAGGTACGGCACCAAAGCGTTGAATATAAAGTGTAATTCCAACTGCCTGAATTACAGCCAGCACTATTGTTCCATATCTGGTATACTGAGCAATTTTTTTGCGGCCCTCATTACCCTGTTTAGAAAGCTCTTCTAATTTAGGTACAACTACAGTTAAGAGCTGTAAAATAATTGAAGCAGTAATGTAGGGAGTAATGCTCATCGCAAAAATTGTAAAGTTACTTAAGGCACCACCTGCAAATAAATCTAAAAAGTCAAGTGCTCCGCCAAAGTTACCACCAAATAATCTTTCCTGAAGTAATGCAACATCTACTCCAGGGACTGGAATATGTGCACCCAGACGGTAAACTGCCATCATAGCAAGCATAAATAAAACTTTATTTCTAAGTTCTTTTACTTTAAAAACATTACCGAGAGCCTTAATCAACTTAAATCACCTCTGACTTTCCGCCAGCAGCTTCTATTTTCTTTCTGGCAGAAGCAGTAAAAGCCTGTGCTTTAACATTAAGGGCAGTATCAACTTCACCTTTACCCAGTATTTTTACACCATTTTTAGCAATACCATCAATAATTCCCTTTTCTAATAAAAGATCAGGTGTTACAGTTTCATCAGCTGAAAATCTATTTAGCTGATATACATTTACTTCATTAAATTCTTTTTTAAATTTATTGTTAAATCCTCTTTTTGGAAGACGTCTAAACAGAGGAGTCTGTCCCCCTTCAAATGTAGGGCGTACTTCTCCTCCTGCACGAGAATTTTGTCCATTTGCACCTCTACCAGAAGTATAACCGCGACCAGAGCCAGTTCCACGACCAACTCTTTTACGATCTTTTTTATATCCAGCAGCAGGTTTAAGATTGTTTAATTTCATACTTACACCTCCTTGATAATTATCCAATTAATTCTTCTACAGATTTACCTCTTAATTTGGCAACTTGTTCTGCACTTTTAAGCTCTTTAAGACCAGTAATTGTAGCATTGATCATATTAATCGGATTAGATGTTCCAAGAGATTTAGTTAAAATATCACTAATGCCTGCAAGCTCGATTACCGCACGTACAGGACCACCAGCAATTACACCAGTACCAGGAGCAGCCGGTTTAAGTAATACTCTACCAGCACCAAAAACTCCGGTTTTCTCATGGGGAATTGTAGTACCTACAATTGGAACTTCGATTAATTCTTTTTTAGCTGCATCAATACCTTTTCTGATGGCTTCAGGCACTTCGTTTGCTTTACCAATACCTGCACCAACATGGCCTTCTCCGTCCCCTACAACTACCAGGGCACTAAAGCTAAACCTACGGCCACCTTTTACAACCTTGGCAACACGATTAATATTAACAACGCGCTCCTCAAGGTCGAGTTTATCAGCGTTAATTTTACTCATTAATTTACCTCCTTATTTAAAACTTTAGCCCTTCCTCGCGGGCAGCATCAGCCAGAGCTTTAACTCGGCCGTGATATTTATATCCACTTCTATCAAATACTACTGTATCTATTCCTTTTTCCAGTGCTCTACTGGCAGCTAACTCTCCTACCATTTTGGCAGCATCTTTATTACTTGCTACTTCAATTGAATCGCGTAGAGCTGGGTCAAGTGTAGAGGCAGAAGCAATTGTTTCTCCAGATAAATCATCTATAATTTGTACATATACATGCTTCAAACTGCGGGTTACATTCATTCTTGGACGAGTAGGTGTCCCCACAACTTTATTTCTAATTCTCTGATGGCGTTTTTTTCTTGCTTCTCTTTTACCCATCATATTCACTCCTTTCTATTAACCAGTTTTACCAACCTTACGTCTAATATGCTCTCCAACATATTTAATTCCTTTACCTTTGTAAGGTTCTGGTTTTCTTACTTCACGAATCTTTGCGGCTGTATCACCAACACGCTGCTTATCTATTCCTTTAACTGTGATATTCGTGTTTTTCTCAACTTCAAATGAAATATCACCTTCAGCTTCAATAATTACCGGATGAGAATACCCAACCTCAAGTTTAAGCTTATCACCCTGAACCTGAGCATTATATCCTACACCTACCATTTCTAATTTCTTTTCAAAGCCCTTGCTAACACCCTCAACCATACCTTCGATTAAACTTCTAACTAAACCGTGCATAGAACGAGCTTCGATATCATCACCATTGCGTTCAACAACAACTTGATCATCATCAACTTTGATATCAATACCAGCTTTAAATGTCCTTTCTAATTCACCTAATGGTCCTTTAACCTTAACGCTCTGACCATCAACAGTTACTTCAACTTTTTCCGGTATTTCTATAGGTAGTACACCAATACGTGACATAAATTTCACCTCCGTATATTTTATCTTAGAAAAGTTCTCTCAAGCAGAAGCCAGCAGCCAGATCTTAGCGTGATTGCAAACATCTCTAACCTCTGACGCGCTCGATGTGCTAATGCTGAGCTATCCTTGCGTTTATAAAAGAAAGCTCAGTGAGACGCGCTCGATGCGCTAATACTAACCTGACAATTCGTTTATTAATGAAAGGTTAGTGCAACTTCCAACGTCTAAACTACCAGACGTAGCAGAGAACTTCTCCACCAATACCTTTTTCTCTTGCTTCTTTGTCGCTCATAACACCCTGGGAAGTAGAAATCACAGCGATTCCTAAACCTCCAAGTACCTGAGGCACTTCATCACTGCCAACATATACTCTTAAACCAGGTTTACTGATTCTTTTAATTCCGCTTATAACTTTTTCGTCATTATCACCATATTTTAAATAAACCCGAATCATGTTCTGAGGTTTTCTCTCAACTAATTTTACATCATTAATGAAACCTTCATCTTTCAATAGTTCACCAATGCTGGTTTTAACCTTAGAAGCGGGAATATCAACTCTATCTTTCCCAATACTATTAGCATTGCGAATCCGGGTCAGCATATCTGCTATTGGATCTGTTAAATTCATTTACAAACCTCCTTCCAGTTTTACCAGCTTGCTTTTTTAACTCCAGGAATTTCGCCTTTATGGGCTAATTCTCGGAAACAAATTCTACATAAATCAAACTTTCTCATATATCCACGTGAACGTCCACATCTACTGCAGCGATTCACTTTACGTGTTTCAAATTTAGGCTCTTTATTGGCCTTTTCGATTAGAGCTTTACGCGCCAAACTAAACCCTCCTTCAATTTATAGGTCTTTACTTCTTAAATGGCATTCCCATTATTGATAATAATTCAAATGCTTCTTCATCTGTTTCTGCAGAAGTCACAATCGTAACTTCTAAACCGTGAATATTATCAACTTCATCAATGTTTATTTCCGGGAAAACAGTATGTTCGCTTATTCCCAGGCTGTAATTACCGCGACCGTCAAATGATTTAGGAGATACACCTCTAAAATCTCGGATACGCGGCATTGAAACATTAATCAATTTATATAAAAACTCAAACATCTGCTCACCGCGAAGAGTAACCTTTATTCCAACTGGCATACCTTCTCTAATTTTAAAATTAGCAATTGATTTTTTTGCCCGAGTTACAGTAGGGCTCTGCCCAGTTATTCTTGCGATCTCATCAACAACAGTATCCAGAAGTTTAGTATCTTCTTTAGCTTCTCCTAACCCAACATTAACAATTATTTTTTCTAATTTAGGAGCTTCCATTACATTATTGTAATCAAATTTCTCCACCAGTTGAGGTAGAATTTCTTCCTTATATTCTTGAGCTAATACTGACATTTCTGGACCTCCTTTCACTTATTTATTTATCAACTACTTCGTCACATTTTTTGCATTTTCTAACTTTTGTTCCATCCTCTAAACGTTCTGCGCCAACCCTGGTCTTTTCGTCACAACGAGGGCAGACGAGTTGAACATTTGAAGCATGAATTGGTGCTTCATTTTCGATAATTCCACCCTGCGGCATATCCTGTGTAGGACTTACGTGACGGTTTACAATATTCACACCTTCCACGATTACGCGATCTTTTTTAGGAATTACCTTTAAAATCTCACCGCGTTTGCCTTTATCTTTTCCGGATATAACTTCCACAGTGTCACCTTTTTTAATTCTCAATCGAATCCCCTCCTTCTATAATACCTCCGGTGCAAGGGAGATAATTTTCATATAATTCTTTTCCCTCAGTTCACGGGTCACAGGACCAAAAATACGTGTACCTTTAGGATTATTATTATCATCTATAATTACTGCTGCATTTTCATCAAATCTAATATAGGTGCCGTCTTTGCGCTTTAAGGCTTTCTTGGTTCTAACAACTACTGCTTTAGCAACCTCACCTTTTTTAACCATTCCATCAGGAATAGCCTCTTTAACGCTGACTACTATAGTGTCTCCAACTTTAGCATATTTTTTCTTGGAGCCTCCAAGTACCTTAATACATAAAAGTTCGCGGGCACCTGAATTATCCGCTACCTTTAAACGGCTTTCAGATTGTATCATTTTCAGGCCCTCCTTTCTACTTCCAGGACTTATTTTGCTTTTTCAATAATATCTAATAAACGCCATCTCTTAGTCTTGCTTAATGGACGTGTTTCCATAATCCTTACAATGTCACCTTCATTACAAACATTCTCTTCATCATGAGCTGCATACTTTTTAGTTTTCTTAACAACTCTTTTATATTTAGGATGCTGAGTTCTGCGCTCTACAGCGACAGTAATAGTTTTATCCTGTTTATCACTTACTACAACACCTTTTCTCTCTTTACGACTATTTCTTTCCATAAGTAACCTCCTTTCAAAAAAATTATGCCCTTTTTATACCCAGTTCTCTTTCCCGCAGAATAGTTTTAATTCGGGCAATAATTCTCTTAACCTCTTTAATCCTCATGGGATTATCCAACTGTGCTGTTGCATGTTGAAAGCGAAGGTTAAATAACTCTTCTTTAAATTCCCGGGCTTTCTGTTCTAACTCTGCTTCTGTTAAATTTCTTAATTCATCAGCTCTCATCGGCCTCACCATCCATTCCCTCTCTTGCTACAAATTTAGTTTTAATAGGCAGTTTGTGAGATGCAAGGCGCATCGCTTCTCTGGCAACCTCTTCTGGTACACCAGCCAGCTCAAACATAATTCTACCTGGTTTTACAACAGCCACCCATTTCTCTGGTGCTCCTTTACCACTACCCATTCTGGTTTCAGCAGGTTTTGCAGTTACAGGCTTGTCCGGGAAAATCTTAATCCAAACTTTACCTCCACGCTTAATGCTTCTAGTAAGGGCAACACGAGCAGCCTCTATCTGTCTATTGGTAATCCATACGGGTTCTAAGGCCTGTAGACCATATTCACCAAAAGTGATTTTATTTCCCCGATTAGCTTTACCTCTCATTCTTCCTCTCATTTGCTTACGATGTTTTACTCTTTTAGGTACTAACATCAAAGAGCCTCCTTTCCTACATAATCTATCTATTCATCATCTATTTCTGGAAGTATTTCTCCCTTATTGATCCAAACTTTAACTCCAATTGTTCCATATGTTGTGTCTGCTTCTGCAAATCCATAATCAATATCAGCTCTCAATGTATGCATCGGAACACTACCTTCACTGTAGCCTTCACGTCTGGCCATTTCTGCTCCACCAAGACGTCCACTGCTCTGAACTTTAAAACCTTCAGCTCCCATACGCATTGCACGGTTCATTGCCTGCTTCATTGCTCTACGAAAAGAAATTCTTCTAACTAACTGAGAAGCAATATTTTCAGCAACTAATTGAGCATTCATTTCTGGATCTTTAACTTCTACAACATTAATCTGTACAGTTTTTCCAGTTAATGCTTCAACTTCATTTCTTAATGCTTCAACTTCAGAACCACCACGTCCAATAACCATTCCTGGTCTGGCAGTGTGTACATCTAATTTTAATCTATTAGCAGCTCTTTCGATTACAACTCTAGAAATACCAGCTTCAAACATTTTCTCCTTAACATGACTTCTAATCTCACGGTCTTCATTTAAAAGCCTGGAATAATCTTTTTTATCTGCATACCATTTTGCTTCCCAATCTCTTATAACTCCAACTCGGAGACCATGTGGATTTATTTTATTACCCAAATTTTATACCTCCTTTGTATCGCTTAACACGACTGTGATGTGGCTTGTTCTTTTATTAATAGGACTTGCCGATCCCTGTGCACGAGGTTTCCATCTTTTCATAGTAGGACCCTCATCAACAAAAGCTCTCTTAACATAAAGATCATCTACAAACATATCATGATTATTTTCAGCATTTGCTGCAGCTGAATTTAATACTTTTTCTACCATTTTAGCAGCTTTTTTCGGTGTGCTTTTTAAAATTGCAACTGCAGTATTAACATCTTTACCCTTAATTAAGTCTGTTACCAGACGTGCTTTACGGGCAGTAATACGCAGGTGCTTTGCAACTGCTTTTGCTTCCATTTTAAAACCCCCTTACTATCTACAATATTTCCTATTTAAGTGCTGTTGAACGTTCTGTATGGCGGCTGTGACCTCTAAAGATTCTGGTTGGAGCAAATTCTCCTAGTTTATGTCCTACCATTTCTTCAGATATATATACTGGCACATGCTTACGACCATCATGGACAGCAATTGTATGTCCAACCATTTCAGGGAAAATGGTTGAGCTTCTTGACCAGGTTTTAACAACCTGCTTTTTTCCACTCTCATTCATTTCTCTGATTTTGGCAATTAGTTTCTCTGAGACGAAAGGTCCCTTTTTTATAGATCTAGCCATCAATAATCCTCCTTTCTACTATTTGCGCTTCTTAGCGTGACGTGAACGAATAATATACTTATCTGAGCGCTTTGGTTTACGTGTCTTCTTACCCATAGTAGGTTTACCCCACGGAGTTACAGGATGTCTACCAGCAGGTGATTTACCTTCTCCACCACCGTGTGGATGGTCATGAGGATTCATAACTACACCGCGTACATGAGGTCTTTTACCTTTCCAGCGGCTGCGTCCGGCTTTACCGATAGTAATATTTTCGTGATCAATATTACCAACCTGTCCAACAGTAGCTTTACATACATTATGAATTAACCTAACTTCACCAGAAGGCATTTTTAAATGGACAAACTTACCTTCTTTAGCAAGAATCTGAGCCATTGTTCCAGCAGAGCGTGCAATCTGTCCACCTTTTCCTGCCTGCATTTCAACATTGTGTACAATCGTGCCAACAGGAATATCTTTTAATTTAAGTGCATTTCCAGCAGTAATATCAGCTTCAACACCAGTATCTAAGGTATCACCAACTTCTACTTTATCTGGTGCCAGAATGTATCTTTTTTCTCCATCTGCATACTGCAGCAGAGCGATTCTTGCAGAACGATTTGGATCATATTCTATAGTTTTTACTTTAGCAGGAATTCCATCTTTGTCCCGCTTAAAATCTATTATACGATAGCGGCGCTTGTGTCCACCACCCTGATGACGGCTGGTAATTCTACCATTTGCGTTACGGCCGCCCTTCCTTTTGATTGGAGCCAGCAGACTCTTTTCTGGCGTATCGGTTGTAATTTCATCAAAACTGGCAACAGTCATATAACGCCTTGAAGGTGTGGTTGGTTTAAAACTTTTAATCGCCATCTTTTTTCCCTCCTTTATTAATTATTTTTTAGAGGCCTTCGTAAATTTCTATTTCATCGCCCTCAGCCAGCTTAACTAAAGCTTTTTTCCAGTCAGGTTTTTTACCAACATGGAAGCCGAGTCTTCTTTTTTTACCTCTAACATTCATTGTATTAACATTTACTACATTTACAGAGAAAATTTCTTCTACTGCGTTTCTAATCTCAACTTTATTTGCATTTTTGGCTACCTTAAATGTATAAGTATCAGCCTCCTGCATCTGTTCCATTGTGTTTTCAGAAATAATAGGTGCTATGATAATATCTCTTGCTTCTTTCATTTGCCCAGCACCTCCTCAACCATTTTAACCGCTTCTTCGATAAAAACAACCATTTCATTATCTAGAAGATCATATGCATTTATTGAACCGGCAAGCAGTGTTTTGACATTCGGAATATTTCTAGCTGAAAGATATAAGTTGTCATCCTTTTCGGGCATTACTAAAACAACTTTTTTATCTTCTAAGTTTAAATCAGCTAAAATATTAATTACTGCTTTTGTTTTTGGTTGATCAAGCTCAATCTTATCAACTAAAATTAGTTCATCTCTCTCTACCTTATCGGTTAAAACAGATCTGAGTGCTAATCTTCTCATCTTTTTAGTCAACTTTTTATCATAACTGCGGGGAGAAGGTCCAAAAGTAATTCCTCCACCTACCCATAATGGAGAACGAATACTTCCGTGACGAGCACGTCCAGTACCTTTCTGTCTCCAGGGTTTACGGCCACCACCGCGAACATTTCCTCTTGTTTTGGTAGAAGCGTTTCCGCCTCTTCTAGCAGCTAATTGTGCATTAACTACCTGATGTACAACATGCTTATTTATTTTATCATTAAAAACAGAATCATTTAATTCTACTTTTTCGAGTTCTTTTCCACTCTGATTGAATTTTGTTACCTGCGGCATCAAAAATCCTCCTTTCTCAACTTATTTAGTTGTTAACAGATTTGATTTCGAGCACTGCTTTTTTAGCTCCTGGTACTGGACCAGCAATTAATAAAACATTACGCTCTAAATCAACTTTTACTACTTCTAAGTTTCTTTCAGTAACTCTATCATGCCCCATTCTTCCGGGCATTTTAAAGCCTTTATATACTCTTCTTGCATCAACAGCACCGATTGAACCTGGTGCACGATGGAAGTGTGAACCGTGTGTCATAGGTCCTCTATGCTGATTCCATCTTTTAATATTACCAGCAAATCCTTTACCTTTGGAAATGCCACTAACATTAACTTTTTCTCCAACTTCGAAAATATCAGCTTTTATTTCACTACCTTCACTTAATTCCAGATCTAAACCTTTAAATTCTCTTAAATGTTTCTTTGGTTCAAGATCACGGCTTTCAAATTGACCAAGTTCAGGTTTATTAAGTCTGTGCTTTTTAACTTCTCCAAATCCAAGCTGTACTGAATTATATCCATCTTTTTCTGTAGTCTTGATCTGTGTTACAACACAGGGACCGGCCTCAACTACAGTTACAGGTACCAGCTCTCCATTATCCTTAAAATACTGAGTCATACCCAGCTTTTTTCCTAATATAGCTTTCGCCATGGCCTAATACACCTCCTGACATTAAAGTTTAATTTCTATATTTACTCCTGCGGGCAAATCAAGCCTCATCAGTGAGTCTACAGTTTTTGATGTAGGATCGAGAATATCGATCAATCTTTTGTGTGTTCTCATTTCAAATTGTTCTCTTGCATCTTTATGAACATGAGGTGAGCGAAGTACTGTAAATATCTCTTTCTCTGTTGGTAGAGGTACTGGACCAGATACATCTGCACCAGTTCTCTCAGCAGTAGCAACAATCTTTTCTGCTGATTGATCCAGGAGCTCATGTTCAAAAGCTTTAAGGCGAATCCTAATTTTTTCGTGTTTTGCCATTTGCTTACCTCC
>JASMSZ010000084.1:0-5643 GCA_041694515.1 Halanaerobium sp. | reverse complement strand
GCCATCTGCAGCACCAAAGAAATCGAATCAATCTTCTGCAGCTCACCCACCTCAGCCAAGAATGAATGCTTGAGTTTTAATTTAAGCTTTCTGATCATCTTATCGATTTCAGCAATCAAATCCTGATCCGGATTAAGCTTGGAACTGCGGTAATTTACTTTAAAATGTTTAAGCCTTTTGATCAGCTCTGAGAAACTCCATTTGATAAACTTATTTTCAAAATTATCATAGCTCAGCTTTTTCTCAACTGCCAGCATCTTTTCCGGCAGCTTGAGCTCCTGGTCATAATGGCGGCTGTTTTTATTCAACCACTTGAGGCTTTGTCGACCCACTTTTTTGACTCTCGCGGCAGGCCTAACATTACGCTTTCGAATAATCCTGTGGTGTGGTGACTCTTCTACTCTTTTAAGTGCTTTAAATAAATCTTCAAAAATATTTTCAATAATTACAAAAAATTCAGCTTCGGTGATATTCTGCTTTTCGGAAATTTTCATCTGCTGGTAGGTCTTTCTCAAAAAATCATAAGCCAAATTATATACTTCCTTATTGACTTCCTCTAAAAGCTGATTGTAGTCCTTTTGGTAGTCAATTTTACTCGGAAAAACTTCCAGTTTGAAAGTTAAAACCACCTGAGAGTTACTGCGAATTTCAAACTCAGAATAACCGATATCACTGCCGAAGTTGATGCTGCCGTAAAGCACATTGGGATTATCATTAGGATGTGACAGAGATTCTCTGATCTCGCGATTGGGATGGTAGATCTCAATCGGCATTTCGGCTTCCAGATAAAAATCATAGTTTTGATATTCAAAAAAGAGGGGATAGCTTTTAATAGAATTATAAGGGCTCAACTTGAGCTGATCTATTTCTGGATCGTGATATTTAAAATCAAAGTTCTCTTTTAAAGTTGAGCTGAAGCTGCAGACAGCCTGAGCTTTATTTGCCTCCGGAAATTCTTTTTCGTGATCAGGATGCAGAGGTTTACCCTTGATGTTTAAAGAAAGTTTATCATTTTTAACTGTGATCAAATCTATCTTTTTAGCAGCCATTTTATCACCTTAATATCATAATTAATTTTCTCGAAACTCAATATTATTTTCTTCACACCACTCAATTGCTATATCCTTATATTTCTGACCTTTATAATCATACCACTGATCTTCTATCTCATACTGATAAATCTTATCTTTAAACATTCTAAAGGCACCATTTCCTCGAATAGCATAAAGAAGTTCCTCTCTTAGTTCTTCATCTTCGATTGAATAGCAAAAATCTTCCATAATACTATAGTCATCAGTTGAGATAATATCAACTGCAGCCTTAATATTCTCCCGCTGCCATTCTGGAAATTTATCAAGGTCAGGATCTTCCTCTCCAGCTCTTAATTCATCATCCATTATCATGAAAACTTCACCAGTTTTTTTATAATAAAAATAATTGCTCTCTCTGGTTCTAAGTTCTAAAGCTTCTAATACATCCTCTAAATCAACTTTAAGTTTCATTTTTTAACACCTCTATTCTTGAAAATAATCAAAATGATTTTCCATGTTATAGCTGTTATATTTTTTGAAGATTTCTCTAGCTATCTTTTTTAACTCCTTTGCAAAATCCTTGAGAAATAATATTTAACTTCCAGAATAAGCACAGACTCCAACTCGGGGAGAATTAACAACCGGCAGTAGATTATCAGTTCCTCTCATACAGTCATTTTCTTCATGTTTATCAAGACAGTCACTGCAGTACCAACCACCATTATAACAACTTGAACAGACAAATTCAGCAAGATTATCACAGTGACTGCACTTAATCTCAGGCTGGTGATTCCTTGCCAGAACACTGATCTTTTCTTCTCTTTCCTCTGCTTTAAATACATTAACTACATTCAAATCCAATTTAGTATAAGAACCAAAATCATAGATATATGAAAATTTAGTTTTTTCTCTTAAAACATCTTTGATTTTATGATTCATATTAAGTCCACTGAATGTAAAGTGCTGCTCATTAATTTCAAATTCACTCAGATGATTACAGCATTCGAGCCAGATATCACGCAAAAACTTGTCAAAATCACTTAACTTAGCGTCTGCTTTAACCTGCAGCTGCAGCCAGTAGTCTGACCAATTTGTACCCTTGACATAAATATGATAATATTTGATTTCCTGAGACTGACCTTCTTCAATTATCTTTTCATAATTCTTATTTAGACATAATTTTAAGTGTCTGGACATTCCTGATTGAGTATATTCATTTGCACAAATTTTGCATTTGCCTTTCATAAAAATTAACCCTCCAAATTATTTTTTTGATATATTAAAAATAACGTTCAAGCTCAGACTTTATCTCTTGCTGATCAACTTTAAGTATCGACAGTATTCCTTTTTCTGCCAGAGATATTCAATCTCTTTAATACCTAACTCAATTATATATTATCAACAACTTAAATGAAAGTTAAACAGACTGATAAGCAAAATATAACTTGCTGATATAAATCTAATTTTATATAATATAACAGAGGTGATTTATATGAGTCTTTCGATAGAAGATTTAGAAAAAATGGCAGCAGAGCAGTCTTTTCAAAAAGGAATAAACTATTACCAAATGAATCTAGTTAATAATCCACTTATTGACGGAAACACTATTAAAGCTGAAGTATCAGGAAGCAGTTTTTCTTTATATGATGTTGAAATTAATATTGATGATCCTTCCAGTAATCACTGCAGCTGTCCTTATGATTGGGGTGGAATTTGCAAGCACCTGGTTGCCCTTGGGTTATACTGGTGCAATGATAAAGAAGCTTTCCGGAAAGTTAAAAAAGAAAAAGCCAAATTAAAAAATGAACTGGATCGGCTTTTTAAGTCTTTAACTAGAGAAGAGCTAACAGAACTGCTTGGTGAATTTGTTTATGAAAATGATAATTCTAAATCTAAAGTTTTAAATTTTATTCAGGATAAGGGTAAAATGAGTAATGAATTATACCTTGAAAAGCTTAAAAGTTTAAAAAACCAGGCATTTGCTATTCTAATGGAGTTCAATCAATATGGTGGAGGTCCTATCAACGAAGAAAATAATTTTTTTGAGTTTATTAATGAAATGGAGAAATTAATTAACAAATTAGATATCCCTTCTTCTTTACGACATGAAATTATCAATGAATTTATGGGAGAATATTTAATAGGTAATTCTGGCTTAGATGACCCGACCCTTGATATTGTATATAGTACAGCCCGGAACAAAGATGACTGGGAATTAATAATTCAGCATCTAAAAAAATCTGGTAGTAGATATGATCAGGAATTAATAATGAAAATATATTTGAATAAATTACATAATGAAGAAAAATATTTAAAACTCAGAAAAAAACAACTTAAATATGGAATGGATTATTATAAGTTAGCTTGCTATTATCAAGATATTGACCAGGAAGAAAAAGCAGTTCAAATTGCCTTAAAAGGTGAAAAAGAGGGAGAAGGACGCATTATAGATAATATTACTTTCCTGAAAAAATATTATCAGAAACAAAATAATTACCAGAAAACTCTGGAATATCTAATCAAAGAATATAAAGAGTCCCCCTCATTTGAAAAATATCTATCTGTTTTGGATAACTGCAAAAAAGATGATAAAAAACAGATAAAAAATGATTTAATAAGTTATTTAAAAGAAAGTAAATATTCCAGATATAATAATGAGCTTGCTTTAATATATGAATCTCAAAAAAATTACGAAGAAATACTAAAATTAGTAATGGCCAACAAAATATATCCTGATAATTTCAGTGAATTACTAATCAATAAATTCCCACACGAAATGATAGATTACTATAGTCAGAAAGTACAAGGTTATATAAATAACAAAAACCGTTCTAGTTACCAAAGCGGTGCCCAAATTGCTTTAATTATAAAAGAAATATATACAAAAATTCTAAAATCTTCATCAAAATGGGAAGATTATATCCAAAATATTCTTGAAAAATATCCTCGTCATCCAGCACTTCAAGAAGAATTTAAAAAAATTTTCTAAATTAGGAAAGAAACTTTCTAATAAAATAAATAGAATTGAAATATGAAGATTAGACAAATTTAAATCGCCGGTTTCCCGGCGTTATTTTTTATCAGCTTTATGTCGCAAACAAGCGTTTTTAAACTCCGCTTAAGTTATTGAAGCCTGATAGATTTTAGATACTGCATCTTTAAGCACCTGATTAAATTTTTCGTCTGACTGATCAACTTTCAGGTCCTGAAGTAGAGCTCTGGAAAAACTTGCAATCATATTATGATTTTTAGAAAGCTTATCTACAGCTTCCTTCTGACTATAACCACCAGATAAAGCTACCAACCTAACTACATTTGGATGTTCAATAATTTCCTTATAAAAATCTGGCTGACTTGGAATTGAAAGTTTGAATATATACTGCTCATAATCTAAGGTTTCAAGCAGCTTTAAGATTTCCTCTTTTAAAATTTTCTCAGATTCAAGCTTATCATCACTTTCTATATTTACTTCTGGTTCTAAAATTGGGATAAATCCGGCTTCATAGATCTTTTTACCATATTCAAACTGCTGTGCTGCAATTTCTTTAATTCCTTTGGGATTTGCACTATGAATCACAGATCTCATTTTAGTTCCAAAAATATTATGCTTCTTTGCTTCCTCGAGCAGATTATCCAGTTCAGTCATTGGCTTCATCAGCTGAACTCCATTTTCTTTTTCTTCTGTACCCTGATCAACTTTAAGTATCGGCAGTATTCCTTTTTCCTGCCAGAGATATTCAGCAGTATATTTGCCCTCCATTTTGTTATTCATGGTATGTTTGAATAAGATTGCCCCTAAAATATAATCTGAACTAAAAGAAGGACTTGTGATGACCCTGGTCCTCATTGCCTGAACAAGCTCAAACATTTCTGCTTTAGTTTCATATTCAGTCTCTTTAATACCATAATCTGCTAAAGCTCCTGGGGTACTACCACCGCTCTGATCCATTGCCGCAATAAAACCTCTGCCATTTTTCATTAAATCAATTTGCTTTTTGTCCATTATTTTCTCCTCCATTTATTTTAGTTGGTTTGGTCCCAAAAAGCCTAAATAAATAACTTTAATTAAAAAATAATTAAAGTTTTGAACCAGAAAAGCTATATTATAAAGAATCTTTGCATCTTCTAAAAGCTTTTGGGGTTTAGATTTAGTTTCATCCTTTCTCTGATTTCTTAACTTAATTATATCAAATAAATCCTTTCATAAAAAGGACTAAGGTGGATTAATTAAATTAATATTATTTTTTGCTTATCAGGGTCAACTTTCAATTAGTAAAAATATCGGCTGTTAGTTTATCAATAACAAAAAAACAGCTGCATCTAAAAATAGAAACTGTCTTAAGTTTATATCTTTTTCTATTTTTTTTTAATAGAATCAGTTGAAATTTAAATCAATAAATATTTTCACTAAAAGTGGATCAAATTGAATACCAGAACTTACCGTTAGCTCTTCAATAATTTCTTGATCACTCATTGCTGGTTTGTAATTTCGTCCATATTTCATTACATCATAGGCATCAACTACGGCAATTATCCTGGCTGCCAGAGGTATATCTTCTCCTTTTAAAGCCAGAGGATAACCACTCCCATCCCACCATTCATGATGAGTTAA
>JASMSZ010000083.1:0-7275 GCA_041694515.1 Halanaerobium sp. | reverse complement strand
CCAGCAGCTCCCATAGCTGCCAGTCCATATTGACCATTAATCTTTTTTAAAGACTGTAATAAATGAAGTAAAATAATAGCACCAGAAGCTCCATAAGGATGACCATAGGCCAGAGCTCCCCCTAAAACATTAACATTATCAAGGTCCAGACCAAGTTCCTGGCTGCAGGCCAGTATTTTTACGGCAAAAGCCTCATTGATTTCTACAGCGTCAAGATCAGAAATATTAAGATTTTCTTCGGCAAGAATACTCCTAATAACTGGAACTGGTCCCATTGGTGAGAGATTTGGATCTACACCTTTGGCACTTCCCATAATGAATTCTGCCTCTGCTTTTAAATTATTCATTTTAAAAAAAGTCTCTGAGACAAGAACAACAGCAGCAGCTCCATCATGAGTTAAGCAGGAGTTACCAGCAGTAATTTTTCCATCTTCTTTAAAAACCGGTCTTAATCTTTTTAAGAGCTGATAGGAAATATTTTTTCTTATTCCTTCGTCTTTATCAATTACTTCATTTCTAGTATTTTTAAGAGGCAGCAATATATCATCTAAATACCCTTCAACTTGTGCACGGAAAGCCTTTTGATGACTATTAATTGCCCACCTGTCCATTTCTTCTCTACTAATATTGTCATATAATTCAGCTACATTTTCCGCTCCAATACCCATATCAGGATCTCCAACTTCTGCAGGCGAAAAAAATGCTCTTTCGAGAAAGTCACTGTTTTCTTGAAATCGGGGATCATTTTTATTCAACTTTTTTCTTGCTTCAAGGCTGGTGCTCTCCAGACCACCAGCAATTAAAATATCAGACTGTCCGGACTTTATTAAAGCAGCTGCCATATTAATTGAACTTAAAGCTGAACCACACTGAAAATCAATAGTAGCTGCTGGAGTAGAGAGCGGCCAACCAGCCTTTAAAAGCGATAAACGGGCAATATTTCCGCCTGGACCAACAACATTTCCCAGAATAACCTGATCAATATCAGCAGCATCCAGATTATATTTTTTTAGTAAAGCATTAAGAATTTCAGCTGTTAAATCTTCTGGCAGCATTTTTTTAAAATAACCGCCTGTTTTTCCAATTGCTGTCCTTAAACCACCCAAAATATAAACTTTTTCCATTTTAATACCGGTTTTCTAAACTTTTATTGATTCTAATTCCCAGATAGGCAGCCAGTACTGCTTTAAATAAATCTCCAGGTATAAAAGGTAAACTACCGGTAAGAAAAGCTTCTTTTAAGCCCATTCCGGTTGCCTGACTCAACCAGATAAAGCCCAGAAAATGAATTACAATAATTCCTCCTGTGATTACACCTGCCAAAACCTGCCAGAAATTTTCTTTATTTTTCGTCAAAATACTAATAATTATACCACCAATCAAAAACCCAATTAAATAACCACCTGAAGGCCCAAATATTACACCAAGACCCGCTCTACCACCAGAAAAAACCGGAACACCTGCAATTCCTAAAAATAAAAACGTACCAATTGCCAGGGCTGTCTCCTGAGTTGATAATATTACAGCAGCTGCCATAACAGCTAGCGACTGAGCTGTAATCGGAACCGGACTAAATGGTAAAGGTATAGTTATATAACTTAAAACACTAATTAATGCCGTAAATAATGCCGAATAAGTCAAATTTTTAACACTTATTTTTTTGAACATTTAAATTCTCCTTTATATTTATTTCAAAATTAACTTGATCATCTACTAATCCTAAAAATCTATTCCGCTCAATTTCACTTAAATATATACTTTTATCAGCTCTGCTCGGTTTAAAATACTTAATTTTTATTTTTTGAGCAAATCTGTTTTTTTGTGCCAAAAAATCTTCAAATGTTAATAAAATCAACATTCCCTGAACAACAGGATCAGAATTTAAATGAATAGAATTCAAATCACCACTTAAGTCAGCAAAACTTTTTATTTCTTTTTTACTAAATGTTCTCCAGCAGTAACTTCTTTTTAAATTTAGTTCTTTTTTAAAATTCGGGGATTGTGAATTGTTTAATTTTAAATTTTTGGTCTTTATTAACTTTGAATTTAAAACAACCAGAATATTGTTTTTAAAACTAACTGTTGACTTTAATTTTAAATAAGAAAAACTATCAAATTCTCTTTCAGAAATTATATCTGAACTTAAAGAAAAATCCATCTTTAAAGATGGATTCTGATTAATTATTAGCTCCTGTTCAGCCATGTAATATTCAGATTCAACATCTTCAGCAAGTAAGGAGAGAGAATAGATACCAGCCAGAACTGCTGGAATCCTGGAGTCCCAGTCAAATTTAAGATTAAATTTTTTCTTCCATTTAGCTAATAATAAACGATCAATATCAATTTTACTATTCATTACTAAAAAGCGCCTCAATAAATTCTTCTGGATCAAAATTCTGTAGATCCTCTGCTGCTTCACCAACTCCAATCAATTTAATCGGAATTTGAAGTTCATTTTTGACTGCAATCACAATCCCACCTTTAGCAGTACCATCAAGTTTGGTTAATGCAACTCCATCTACATCTACTGCATCATTAAAAAGTTTTGCCTGAGAAATTGCGTTTTGACCGGTTGTGGCATCTAAAACTAAGAGAACTTCAACCCCGGCGTTAATTGCTGCTGCTTCTCGATCAATTACTCTTTTGACCTTTTTAAGCTCTTCCATTAAATTAGTCTGGGTATGCAGACGCCCCGCTGTATCGACAATTAAAAGATCCACATCTTTAGCTCTGGCAGATTGCACTGCATCATAGGCTACTGCTGCTGCATCTGAACCTTCCTGCTGAGAAATCACATTAACACCCAGGCGATCCCCCCAGATCTGCAGCTGTTCAATTGCTCCAGCTCTAAAGGTATCTCCAGCTGCCAGCATAACTTTTTTACCTTCTTCTTTATGGCGGCCGGCAATTTTGGCAATAGTAGTGGTTTTCCCGGCCCCATTAACACCTACAACCATAATGATATTTAAATCATTATCCAAATTAAAGCCGCCTTCATCGTTCTGCAGCAGACTTTTAAGCTCTTTTTGAAAATACTCCATCAGTTCTTCCGGTTCAGTTATTTCTTCTTCTTCAACATCTTTCTTTAATTTTTCGATTAAAGTAAAGGTTGTTTTAACTCCAACATCTGCCTGAATAAGTACTTCTTCTAATTCTTCGAATAATTCATCATCAATATTAGTTCTCCCGGTAAAAATATTGCTAACCTTATTTACAAAACCTTCTTTTGTTTTTTTTAGTCCATCTTTTAATCTCTGTAAAAATCCCACTTATAAAGCCTCCTTGATATATTCATCATTAAATTCTTCTGCCTGATCCAATTTTAGAGAGACCAGACGTGATACACCTGATTTTTCCATAGTTACACCATATAGAGAATCAACCTCAGTCATCATATAGCGGCGGTGAGTAATAATAATAAACTGAGCTACCTTTGCATATTTTTTGATAAAACTGGCAAAACGGACAATATTAACATCATCAAGAGGTGCATCAATCTCATCCAGCACATAAAAAGGACTTGGTTTAACCTGAATAAAAGCAAAGATTAAGGCAATTGCGGTTAATGCTCTTTCTCCACCTGAAAGCAGTGATAAACTTTTAAGACTCTTGCCCGGTGGTTGAGCATGAATTTCAACTCCAGTTGTTAATAATTCCTCCGGCTCACTCAATTTAAGTTCGGCCTTCCCCCCCTGAAACAGAGCTTTAAAAACTTTAGAAAACTCTTCTTTAACCTGATAAAAAGTTTCTGCAAACATTTTTTCCATTGATTCTTCAATATCAGAAATCACTAATTCTATTGAATTTCTGGCGTGTTTTAAATCATCCTGCTGTTCATGCAGATAGTCCAATCTTTCCGTTAACTCAGCAAATTCCTCTACTGCTGCCTCATTGACAGGATGTAAGCTGTCCATCTTCTTTTTTAAAGTCTTGATTTTTGACTCAACCTCAGCTTCATCTTCATCCTTAATTTCAATTAAATCACTCTCATCAATCTCTGCTGGCTCTAAGTTATAGTCTTCCAGCAGTATAGATGTAATATTAGTCAGTTTGTCATCCAATTTAGTATATTTTAAGTCCAACTGATGAAAATTATCTTTAATTTTATTTAACTGCTGCTGCAGTTCTTTTGCATTCTTTTCTTTAACTTCAACTTCTTTTTCTAAGTTTTTAACCTTTGTAGTTAATTCTTCTTTTCTCTGCTTTAAATCTTCTCCCGCAGATTCCAGTTCTTTTTTCTTCTGCTGCAGTTTTACTCTACGATCAGATATTCTTTCTAAATCACTGCTGATTTCTTTTATTTCTTCTTCTCTATTCTTAATTTCTTCACTTTTAAGTTCTAAACTTCTTTTTTCTTCCTTTAATTTTTCCTGAGCATTATTTCTTTTTTCAGAAATTCTGGCCCCATCGAGCTCCAATTCTTTTAACTGAGGTTCGAGTTCATTTAAATTTTCTTCTTTAATATTTAAAGCAGCTTTTAAATCATTTATTTCCGAATTCAAGCTTTTATTTTTTTCTTTTAATTGATCAATCATATTTTCTTTAGCTGCAATTGAATCTTTGTTATTTTTTAGGCTGTTATCAAGTTCTGAAAAATTGTTCTGCCTTAAATCTTTATCTGATTTCAATTCTACCAGAGTTTCTTCAACTCTATTTTTGCGATTAATTATATTGTTTTCTTCCATTTTTAAAGACTGAACTGCAGATTTTAAAGCTTCCAATTTTTCTCGCTTCTGGTCCAGTTCTTTTTTATTAGTTTCTAATTTTTTAACCAGTGCTTTTCCTTTTTGCTGCAGCCTGCTTTTTTTAGTTTTAAGATCTTCTATTTTACGACTGCGGCCGATTAAATCTCTGCTGTTGCTGGAACTGCTTCCTCCCGAAATAGCTCCACCGGGGTAAACAACATCACCCTCGGTAGTAACTATCCGGAAATTACGCTTAATATTTTTTGACATCTGGACAGCATGGTTAAGATTATCACTGACCACAATCTGTCCCAGAAGAAAGTTGAATACATTCTCTAAACGATCAGGAAAATCAACAAGATCAACAGCTAGACCTATAAACCCTTTCTGTTGAGCCAATTTTTCTAAATAATGATCTCCCAGACGGGAACCATTAACCATATTTAAAGGCAGAAAGGTAGCCCGACCTTTTTTGTTTTCTTTTAAATATTTTACAGCATCACGGGCTGTCTGATCATCTTCAACAATAATATTCTGCATCTTTGCCCCCAGCGCAGTTTCGATAGCCTGTTCAAACTCCGCTTTTACTGATACTATTTCTGCAACAACATCAATTATTCCACTAAATTTTTCTCTCTGTTCTAAGAGGCTGCGCACACCATTATAATAACCTTCATAACTTTCCTGCATTTCTTCCATTAGCTGCAGACGAGAATTATAGTGCTGATAATCTTCTTTTGTTTTTAAAAGCTCATCTTTGCCAGCTTCTAAAGCCTGAGCTTCTTGATTAATATTTTCTTTCAAACTATCTAAATCTGATTCTTTTTCAGCAATCTGCTCTCTAATTGTGGCCAATTCTTCCTTGATCTGAGCAGTTTTTTCTGATTCGATTTTTATTTTATCATTAATTTGATTTTGATCTGCAGATATTTCCTGCAGACGGTCATTTGAAATCTCGACTCTTTCTTTCAATCTTTCTAAAGCAGAATTTTCATCTTGAATTTTTTTCTTATTTGCTTCTATTGCGTTTTTCTTAGCGTCTATTTTCTGGCTGAGAGAATCTATCTGTTCTTTACTCTGATTAATATTCTTTTTTAACTTATCTATTTTATCCTGAATATTCTGCTGATCAGAATTTATCAGTTCAAAGTTTTCTTCAGCCTGCTTAACTTTTTCCTGCTGCAGCTTACGAGCTTCTTTTAACTCAGCAATTTTCTGAGTCAAATTTTCTTTGTTTTCTATGTAATTGTTTTTTCTCTCTTCCATTACATTGAGATTATTATTAATCTCATTTACTTTATTTTGATTCTGAAAATAATTATTGCTGACTTCCTCTTTTTCATTTTTAAGAGATTTCAGCTTATCTTTAAAATTATCAAGCTGATAGGAAAGAGCATTATAGCTGCTTTCTTTTTCATTTAGTTTTTTCTCTGCAGCCTCTCTTTTCTGGCTCAATTGATTAAATTCTTCTGACTGTTCTTTCCACTGCTTATTTAATAAACTGATTTCTAAATCCGAAAGTTGATCTTTATAATCCTTATATTTTTTTGCTTTCTCAGCTGCCTTTTCTAAGGGATCATGTCTTTTTTCCAGCTCATCAACAAGATCATGAATTCTGTTTAAGTCATTATTAGTATTATCAAGTCTTTTTTCGGCATCTTCTTTCCGGGATTTGTGCTTCATAATTCCGGCAGCCTCTTCAAAAAAGAGGCGCATCTTATCTGGCTTGGATTTAATAATAGAATCAATTCTGCCCTGTCCAACTATTGAATAACCATCACTTCCCAGACCACTGTCCATTAACAGCATTTCTATATCCTTTAAGCGGCAGGAAGCACCATTGATCAAATAGTCGCTGCGACCATCATCACTAACCTGACGTCCCAGAGTAAGCTCTTTACCTTCAACCGGCAAATCTCCATTAGAATTATCAAAAAAGAGAGTCACACTGGCCTTCTTTTTGGCATTTAATTCTTCACTTCCAGAAAATATAATATCTGCCATTCTGCTTCCCCGCAGGTTTTTAGCACTCTGCTCACCCAAAACCCAGCGAATAGCATCCACAATATTACTTTTCCCACTGCCATTTGGTCCAACTACAGCAGTTATATTTTCTTCAATCTCTATATCAGTTTTGTTCGCAAAGGATTTAAATCCCTTGAGTCTTATTTTTTTTAGAAAAATATTAACCACCAACCTCACAATTAGCCTGATTTTACATTTAAAAACTTACCCTCACGGATAGGTTTTAAAAATCGTGATTTATCTCGGCTCTACTAAAAATTTAATAGCTGTTCTTTCTTCTCCATCGATTTCAATTTCAACAAATGCAGGAATCATGATTAAATCCATTCCATTGGGAGCAACATAACCCCTGGATATTGCAATTGCTTTAATAGTCTGATTGACTGCTCCAGCTCCTACCGCCTGTAATTCAACCTCTTTTTCATCTCTCAAGACTGCTGCTAAAGCACCGGCAACAGCTTTTGGATCTGATTTTGAAGAAACCTTTAATTGTTCCATAAATAATTTAACTCCCCCTCAAAATTAATAATAATATTTTTTCTATAAAATAGGTGGAGAATCTTCA
>JASMSZ010000082.1:0-34890 GCA_041694515.1 Halanaerobium sp. | reverse complement strand
TTAACATTATTTAAATTGATTAAATCAATATCATATTTTCCTAATTCCAATTCCAGTCGTGCTGCCAGCTCCATCTGCTCGAGCATCCCTGGTGGGTTATCAAAAAGCACGGCTAAATCCAGATCACTATCGGTCTTTTGATACTTCGTACCATAAGAGCCAAAAATATATGCCAGCTTAACATTTACTTCTTTTTTTAAAAAATCAGCTACATTTTCTTTAAGCTCAGGCTCAAGTTTTCTTTTTAACTTTTCCATAATCTCACCGTCCTGGATTGAAGGCTTTAACCAATTCCTTTTCTTTAACTTCAATTTTCTTAATAACATTATCATTGATAAGTTTTTCGATCTCTTTAACATCTTCTTTTTTTCTACCTTCAATCACCACTTCTTTAAATACTGCTTCTGGTATAAATATTTCTGTAAATAATTTACTGAGTAAATGCAAAAGCCCGACATGAGATAAATTAATGAGTGGGGACGAATTAAAAGTAACTGTTTTATTCTTTTCCATACTCTATATCCTCTTTCAAGTCTTCCATCGAATAATGTCGTTCAATTTTTCTTTCTCCTAACAGTTGATGGAATTCCCACTTACTCAATCCTGCTAACTCTCTTGCTTTGCCAAAGGAAAGAATCTCCTGATCATATAAGCTCAAAGCTAGTTCTTTTAATAAGACATTTTTCTTCTCTTTATCTGGAATTTTCATTGCCAGATAAATATCATCTGGTATAGTCAAATTAAGATTCATAATTATTGCCTCCTCTTCTCAAATTCCATAATTAGCTAAATATATTATATCATTAAATCATTATGGAATAAAAAAAATAATAAAACCAGTCTACACTTCTAATCAATATATTCCTTAAACCACTTGAAAATGGCTTTTAAGTCACTTAAATTTTCTTTAATGATCATCAATAAAATTTCTGGATCTATCTCTGCATAATCATGAACAATTATATTCCTGAATTTAGCCATTTTTATATAACTCTCAACATTTTCTTTAATAATATTATTTTCAGCCAGGATCTCTATAATTTGACTGTTAAATTTCGGATTCCCAAGCCGTTCATCACTTATAATATGGCTGCCAATATCCAGGATACTTTCTACTGCAAGATGGAGAGTTCTTTCTAAATAACGAAATAGAACTTTATCTCCAGTTAATTTTTCAAAACCTAAATCCTGATATTCCTCCAAATCGTTGATATATTCTTCCAGATGTTCAAGCTTATTTCTGACCACCTCTGCATCTACCATAACTAAAACCCCTTCCCCAGGTTCTGATCATTAATTTTATAAAATTTACGCATATCTATATAATTTAAAATTGCTTTCTTTTCCAGTTCAACTCTGCGGCTCTGATCACTGCAGTAAATCAATTTCCCGTCCAGAATCTGATGTTTAAATTTTAAATCAACATTTTCAAAATCAACAATATCAGCTTCTAGGTCAATTAATTTCTCCAGCTCAGCCATTAGTTCTAATTTTAAATCAAATCTTTTAAATTTATCCAATCTTTCTGAATAAACAACAGCCAGATCCAAGTCACTATTTTGACTAAATCTTTCAGTATTAAAAGAACCAAAAATATAGACAGCTGAGATATCATTTGCTCAGTAAAATAATCTCTGATTTTATTTTTAATTTCTTTTTTATTTTCAGACAGCATAATTTACACCCTCTTTATTTAAACCTGATTATAATCTCAATACTACCATATTTTCCAAATAAATCTTTCCCTAATTGATGGGGATCTTTTTTCTCTTCTTTTTCCGTAATGTATTTATTTAATGCTTTTTTAACCAGATAAGTCCTGGTGACATTTTTAGACTCTGCTAATTGATTTAACTTTTTTTTAGTGATTCTGGAAGTCTCACACTAATTATCAGCTCCACCACCGTAATACTATTGTATTACTAAACTATTTAATTTACAATCTTATAATATGAATTCTTGATTTAAGAGATTTTTTATTAATCAAATAAATTTCACTATTTATTAGAATTTACCACATTTTAACATGCTGGTAATGATTTCGTAATAATTACCTGTAATAATATACTTAAAATAGAAGAATAAAAGAACAGAACTTTTTTTGGGGGGTGAAAACAATAAAATTTATTATTCTTAATTAAATATGTAGTAAAAAGTAGTTCTGAAACTGAAAAGTAAAAAAACCACTTTACTTAATCATCAAAGGGGGAAATATTAGATGAAATTTAAGAAGTCTTTAATATTATTTCTATTTATTTGTTTACTCACAGTTACATCTTTTGCTGCTGTAAATGCAGCTGATGCAAGTACTGCCAAAAATATTATTTTCATGATTCCAGATGGAATGAGTATGGATATTATAACTGCAGCCCGAATACTTAAAAATGGGCCTGATGGTGAACCTCTGGCAGTGGAAAAACTCAATAATGTTGGTTATATCAGGACATATTCAGCTAATTCTATTGTTACTGATTCTGCTGCTGCCGGTTCTGCTATGGCAACTGGAGAAAAACATAATAATCGCGAAGTAAGTGCCCATTCAGTCAACGGAGAACTTATGGATATCGAAAAAAAGTCTAAAACAATTCTTGAGATTGCTGAGGATTTAAATAAATCTACCGGTCTGGTAGCAACATCTCAAATATCTCATGCTACACCGGCAACCTTTGGAGCTCACGTACCTGTTAGATACGCTGGAGCAGAAATTGCCCGTCAGTATATAGAAGAAACTGAAGTGGACGTAGTGCTGGGTGGAGGAGTCTATGGTACCAGTGATGAATATAATGCTCAGCAGTTTGAAAAATCATATAATAATCTTCAGAGTAATGAAGCAGTGGCAAATTTAGCCAGGGAAAATGGCTATCTGACAGTTAATAATGAGTCAGAAATGAGACTTGCTCAAAATAAAGAAAGTGACAGGATATTTGGCATGTTTACAGCTTATGATGAAGGTAAAACTCCTGAATTATTCAGACTAAATAAATTTGGACTTAAAGACAGTGAAGGTAATGCTTTCCCGAAATATCCAGAAGGAGAACCAACTCTGGCTGAAATGACAGAAACCGCACTTAAAACTCTGGAAAATGATTCTGATGGATTTTTCTTAATGGTGGAAGGATCCCAAATAGACTGGGGAGGACATGATAATGATCTTAACTATGAACTGGCTGAAATGCTGGGCTTTGATAAAGCAGTTGAGACAGTTCTTAACTGGCTTGAGCAAAGTCCTCTGCGTAAATCAGAGACTTTAGTAATAATTGCTCCAGATCATGATACAGGTGGACTTAGAATTGCCGGGCCATATGGAAGTTTAAGCAGCCAGAGTGAAAAAATTGAATCCGGCTGGACCAGTGAAGACCACACTGGAGGCGATGTTCCTACCTGGAGCCAGGGACCAGGTAGTGAGCTTATAGCTCAACCGCTGGATAATACTGATATTTTTAAAATTATGAAAAAAGTAATGCGATAAATCTAAAATAAATTTGAATTTTGATTAATTATTAAGCTCTACCGATTAGGGTAGAGCTTAATTGATTTAAAAGCAAATTTTCATTTTTAGCTAAAGCGAAAACTTCTCGATCGACTCATCCATTATATCCTGAGTTATTCCAATATAGTCCAGGGTAATACTGGGAGAAGAATGGTTAAACAGCTTCTGCAGCAGGGCCACATCCTTATTTTTCTGGTAGTGGTGATAGCCAAAGGTTTTACGGGTCGAATGACAGCCAATGTTATCGAGGCCAGCTTTGCGTCCTGCCTCACTGAAAATTCTATAGGCCTGAAAGCGGGTTAGCGGCTTATTGGTCCCAATTCGGCTCTGAAAGAGATGCTCTTCTCCCCTCATATTCTGGCAGTAGTCTTCCAGTTCCCGGCGCAGGTTGGAGTTGATCAAAAACCGCTTGTTTTTGGAAGTTTTCTGTTCTCTGATCACAATATGGCTTTTATTGCGCACATCTTCGACCTTCAACTTCAGCATGTCACTGATTCTTAAACCTGTATTAATTCCCAGCACAAAGAGTATATAGTTGCGGTAGCTCTGCTGACGCAAAATATTTTTTATCTCTTCAATTTTATCCTTATCTCTGATCGGCTCAACTTTATTCATGAGCTGCTCCTCTCCTGATTACTTTACTTTCGAATAATTTATTTGGAATTTTGTTCCTATATACTCATTATAGCACTTTTTGTTAGAAATTTTAAGTTAAATTTACTTTTTTTTCTAATTAAAGAACAAAATGTCCTTCGGACAATCTGTAATATAGTAAGGTTAAATTTTGTTGATAGCGGAAATTATGAAACTATAAATATTATCCACAACAAACCATCAGGTATAATTTCCTAGCTAATAAAAAAATAGCTCCACTAAAAGGATGAAGATTATGCATAACAGAAGTAAAATAGTGACTTTTGGATTAATTGTATTAATAATAATTTTTAGTAAACTCTTTTAAAGTGAACAGATAACTTGTAAATTAGAACTATATCGAATATAATAGATACAATCTTGTTCTAATAATTTACTATTTTTCTTTAAAATTATTTAAAGGAGCTAAATATAATATGGATATCAAAAAGATTTTTACAGGACGCTGGCAGATTGCTGTTTTAGCAATTAGCGCCTGTTTTCTCTGGGGATCTGCCTTTCCTTCATTAAAAATAAGCTATGCAGAAATTATGCCATTTAATGTTAATGCCTATGATAGAATGATTTTTGCATCTTTAAGGTTTTTTATTGCCTCACTAATGTTATTTTCTATTATTTTAATCAATGGACAAAGAAAAGAGCTATTTAAAATCAAAAAATATTTTTTGCTATTATTAATTCTTGGTGCCATGCAGACCAGTTTGCAGTATTTTTTCTTTTATAATGGTCTTGCTAATACTACAGGTGTTAAAAGCTCGATCATCAGCACCAGCGGAATTTTCATGACTGTTATAGCCTCCCACTTTGTCTATAAAAATGACAAATTAGATTTCAAGAAAAGTATTGGGATTATACTTGGATTTTTAGGAGTGCTTTTTGTAAATCTAAATCGAGGTGAATTAAATGCTGCTTTTCTTTTTGCAGGTGAAGGATTTTTAATAATCTCAGCAGCAATTTCTGCTGCGGCAAGTTTCTTAGCCAAAAAATTAACAGGAAGCTTAAACGCTTTGATAGTAACTGCCTGGCAGATGTTTATGGGTTCCCTGCTTTTATTTACTGCGGCTTCAACCGGCAGCAATTTTAACAGATTAAGCTTTAGTCCAATAAGCGTAGTCTTATTATTTTATCTTGCCTTTATTTCGGCTGCTGCTTTTGCCTTATGGTATACCTTAATCAAATATAATGCCTTAGGTTTTGTCACAATCTATAAATTTATGATACCGGTCAGTGGAGTTTTTCTCTCATCTATTTTACTGCCTGGTGAAAGAATTAATCTTATTATAGTTGCTTCCATGCTGCTGGTTTCCTTAGGCATCATCATTATAAACTATAGACCGGGATTATTAAAAAATAAGTATATTTAACCAAACATAAAAAAAACAGTTTCCCCTTGTAAGCCTATCACAAAAAGAAACTGTTTTTTTATTAGTTATTAAATTTTATTTTCAATTAATTCATATCGAATTCTAATTCCAGATCTTCATCCTCTTTTTCTTTAATGTCATCAGTTTCACTCACCTTGTTTTTTAAGAAATTAACCATAAAGGCGGTAATTAAAGTTCCAACTACAACAGCAACAACAAACATGATTCTATTGTCAACTACTGGTAAAACTATTGGACCACCATGAGGAGCATGATCTCCCACTCCAGCTAACATGGCAATCACTGAACCAACAGCTGAGCCCGTAACAATAGAAGGAATAACTTTAAGCGGATCTGCAGCTGCAAATGGGATAGCTCCTTCTGTAATTCCGATTAATCCCATAAAGAAAGCTCCTTTACCGGCCTGTTTTTCTTCTTTATTATATTTATGAGGGGCAAGCATTGTTGCCAGGGCCATCCCCAGTGGTGGAATACAGATTGCAACCGCAATTGGTCCCATCACAGTATAAACTCCCTGTTCAATTAATCCAGTTCCAAATAAAAATGCTGTTTTATTAACTGGTCCACCCATATCAAAAGCAATCATGGCACCAAGAATAATACCAAAAATAACCTGACTTCCCTCACTCATGCCCTGCAGCCAGACTGTAAGATTTCCCATTACATTACTGATTGGTACCCCTATAACATACTGCATTAAAGAACCGACTATAATTGTAGATAAAAGTGGAATAACAAAAATCGGCATCACAGGTTTTAATACTTCAGGTACAGACCAACTTTTAATCCAGGCAGCAATATAACCGGCTAAAAGACCCGCTACAATACCACCTAAGAAACCCGCACCAATCTGTCCTGCAAGATAACCACCAACCATACCTGATACCAGACCAGGTCTGTCAGCTATGGAATAAGCTATATATCCTGCCAGAATTGGTACCATTAAAGTAAAAGAAGCACTACCAAGGTCCAATAAATTTTGTAGGATAGGATTTGTTACATCTGCTCCTTTACCTGCTTCTATACCACTTAACATTATTGAAAAAGCAATTAGAACTCCCCCGGCTACAACAAATGGAATCATGTAACTTACACCGGTCATCAGGTGCCCTCTAATTTCTTTTAATTTAGCTTTCATAATTATTTTCCTCCTAATTTTTATTGACTTCAAATAATCTAAAATAGTTAATATTTTTGATTTAGTTCAAATTTTATTCAGAGAATTTTTCAATAATTTTATCTATAATCTGGTCTGAATGTTTAATTGCTTTTTGAACATCCAATTTTAATTTAGGCATTCCTTTAAATCTATCTGCTTTAGAGATACTAACATCTGCTGCTATTATTACTGCAGCTGCACCTTCAATATCTTCTTTAGTTATCTCATTTTCAATGCCAATTGAACCCTGAGTTTCAACCTTTATTTCAACCCCCTTCTTCTCAGCGCTCTTTTCTAAGGATTCAGCTGCTAAATATGTGTGCGCAACTCCTGTAGGACAGGCTGTAACTGCTAAAATTTTCATAATATTTCTCTCCTTTTATTAAAAGTTTTTAATCTAAGCAAATATATTCTGAATAATTGAATTTACATTTTCCTTGTCTTCTGCCTTTAAAAGATTCTTTTTAAAATCATCATTTAATAAATTTCTGGACAGAGTAGATAATATTTTCAAATGTTCACTGCTTTCACTTGCCTCTGGAACTGCAAGCAAAAACACCAGCTTAACTTTTTTGCCATCAAATGATTTCCAGTCTATTGCTTTATCCAGGCGAGCAAAAGCAACAGCTGCTTTTTTTACTCCTTTCGATTTACCATGAGGAATTGATATCTCACTGCCGACACCAGTACTGGTCTTATCCTCTCTCATTAAAACAGATTCTACAAAATCATCATACGAATCCAGGTTACCATTTTCGTCAATTAATCTTGCCATTTTGCTGATAACATCTTCTTTATTTTCTGCTTCTAAATCTAAAGTTATTAAATTGGTATTAATAATTTCATTCATCTTATAACCCCCTGTTAGTTAATAAAGAAATAATCTTTTCCTTTGATTTTGCTTCTTTTATTTGATTTAAACGTAAATCATCTTCCATAATCTGATAAAAATAACTGAAAAATTTCCTGGCAATCTGATTATCTATGGCCAGTAAAAATACAATCTTTACTTTTTCTTCACCCCACTCAATAGCTTCTTTTAAGACTGCAGCAGCAACTTTCCTTTGTTTTATCTCTTTAATCCTGGCATGAGGAATTGCCAGGCCTTTTCCCACCTCAGTTGCGGTTATCTTTTCCCTTTTTAAAACCGAATCAATAAATTCCTGATCAACAAAACCTCTTTCTTTAAGTCGTGCACCTAAAAATTTTATTACCTTTTCTGGATCTTTTAAATCTAAATTGACAAATATTAACTCTGGCTCAAATAGACTTTTTAATTCACTGGCAGGAGACATACTATTGCTAAATTTATTCTTATCAGCCTGGGATAAATAATTAATTTTTTCTTTAATTCTACTCAAATCTGATTCAGTTAATATTGGACTGACAGTAATTACATCTTTTTTTTGTGTTGGATAATGGAATAGTAGAAATAATTAGATCTACATTTTCAAGCTCCTTATTATCTAGTTCGTGAGTAGAAAGTATTTCTACAATTTCAATCTGTGGTAAATATCTTTTTATTTTACTGGCAAGTAACTGTGAGGTACCAACTCCACTACTGCAGACTATTATCACTTTCCAACTCTGAGTAATTCTTTCTACTGCAGCTCCCAGGTGCAGAGCTATATATCCAATTTCAGCTTCATTAACTTTTAGATCTAGATCCTCCTGAAATACAATACTGCTGCTCCAGGCGGCACCAAAAATAGTAGGGTAATTCTCTTTGATCTCACTTAAAATTGGATTTCTAATGCTCAACCCATATTTTAAGCGATTAATAGCTGTTCTTAAATGCAGAATTAACCCAAGAAGCAGCTGTTCATCATTTTTAAAATTACAACCTAAAATTTCAGCTGACATTTTAATTATTTTTTGAGCTGCCTTGACTGTCCTTTGATCCGAATTATCTATCACTTTCTTTACATCTTTTGTTTCTAGATGCTGCTGTAATTTTGAACCAAGAATATGCAGAGAAATATATCCAATTTCAGCTTCTGGAATTTTATAGGACCATTTAGCCTCAATTCTATCGGCTATTTTTGCAGCAATCTGATATTCTTTTTTGTCCTTTAAAACATTTAGTTGGTCATCACTCATTTTAATATCTCTGTCTTTTTTTAATC
Organism: Halanaerobium sp.; assembly: GCA_041694515.1. GTDB lineage: Bacteria > Bacillota > Halanaerobiia > Halanaerobiales > Halanaerobiaceae > Halanaerobium. Next base: position 26,076 of record JASMSZ010000082.1, on the reverse strand, counting down.
TTTCCAGAGCTATTGCAATATGAACAACTAAAGCTGTAACTGCTTCATCAGTAAACAAAAATGCTGATTCGAACTCAACCTCTGTGATAATCTTTTCTATTTCTTTAAAATTAATCTCTCCGAATAACTCCTGCAGCTGTTCATAAATATCATTTTCTTCCTTAAAATCATGATTCAACTCCTCTTCTAGCATACTCTTTAATTCCTGATTGTTTTTTAACTTAACTAAGAGATCAGCAACTGCTTTTCGCCAGTTTTTTTCTGCCCCTTTAACATAGATTCCATAATTCTGTCTTCTTTCAAGCTGGAGATCATATTTAGAAAGCCAATCTTCTATTTCTTCTAAATCCTTATAAATTGTGGAACGGCTGACAAATAACTTATCCGCAATATCCTGCATCGTATACTGCTGATGCTGATATAATAAATATTTAAGTATAAATTCTTTTCTCTTTTTAGGTGAAACAGCATCCTTATAGTCCTCTAATTGAGAAAATTTTTCTAAAAGAATCTTTCTTTTCTGAGAGTCAACTTCTACCCAGACACCCACACCGGGCTTTTTGACCAGATTAATTGATCTGTTTTCAAGCCATTCTTCCAACTTATTTAAATCATTCCTGATTGTACGACCTGAAACATTAAAATAAGAAGCAAGATCGTTAATAATTACTGATTTTTCACTTTTTAATAAAACAGATAATATTTTTCTGCTTCTTTTATTTGGAAGTTCCTGCATTATAAATGCTCCTTTGTAATCAATTATTGATTGCTAATTAATAAGGAAAATTTGAGCTTTCTTATTTAATTTTAGTATATCATCATCTAGATCCCTAATCTACAGGGTAAAGATTACAATTGTTTCCGCTTCATTGTGGAAATAATAAACTATTTAATATAAAAAAGACAGCCCCTCCCGGAACTGTCTCACCTAAAACATATATTTTTCTTTTATAATTCAACAATTATCTTCTTCTCTACCGGGATGATTACAATCCCATTATCCTCTGCAACATAGGTTCCACCCTTTAGTTCTTTAACTTCAGAAATAGAATGCAAAATGATCTTCATATCCTGCTCCAGCTGCTCCAGTTGAAACTCGAGCTGCTCACCATTTCTTATAGCTTTAACTCTATTAACAATCTCGCCTTCAGCATTTACTAATTCTGCAGCAGCTTCCTGACCCTCCTGCAGCTGATATAAATGCAGACTGATTCCTTCTAGATAATCATATTCAGCACTGTCATCTCTAGCTCCTACAGCTAAGAGGGTATTTTCTCTAACATAAAGAGGTAGAGAAAAATAGTCATATTCTTCCTGGTACCAGCGTCCTCCTTCTTTAACTTCACCACTTAGATAATGGGTCCATTTCCCTGCCGGCAGATAATATTCTGCCTTACCATTTTTATTAAAAATTGGAGCCACCAGCAGTGAATCACCCAGCATATACTGCATATCCAGATATTTAACTGCTGGATCCTGATCAAATTCGAGAATCAGAGGCCTCATTACTGGAATTCCAGTTTTTTGAGCCTTAACCGACATCGAATAAAGATAGGGCATTAATCTCATTTTTAGTTTAGTGAATTTTTCTAAAACCTCAGAAGACTCTTCGTCAAAAAGCCAGGGTACCCGATAACTCTCAGAACCATGCAGCCGGCTGTGGGTAGAAAGCAGCCCAAACTGAACCCAGCGCTTATATAAATCAGGGGTGGTTGTCTGTTCAAAACCACCAATATCATGTGACCAGAAAGAAAAACCGGACATTGCAAAAGAGAGGCCGCCGCGCAGAGTTTCTGCCATCGAAGCATAACTGGCTGTACTGTCTCCGCCCCAGTGAACCGGGAACTTTTGACTGCCTGCAGTTGCCGAACGGGCAAATAACACTGCTTCATTTTTACCTTTTTCAGCTTCTAGAACTTCAAACACAGCTTTGTTGTAGATATAAGAATAGTAGTTATGCATTGAATTGGGATCAGAGCCGTCAAAATACTCCACATCAACCGGAATTCTTTCGCCAAAATCGGTTTTAAAAGCATCTACCCCCATTTCCAGCAGTTCTTTTAGCTTTTCCTGAAACCACTTTACTGCCTCTGGGTTAGTAAAATCAACCAGGGACATCCCCGGCTGCCAGTGGTCAATCTGTTTTATTCCCTTACCGTCTTTTCTTTTGAGCAGGTAATTATTTTTTAAACCTTGTTTGAACATTTCTGATTCCTGGGCCAGATAGGGATTAAGCCAGACCGAAACCTTTAAACCTTTCTGATGATAGCGCTCCAGCATTGACTCTGGATCTGGAAAAGTTCGCTGATCCCATTTTAAATCGGTCCAGTTAAGCTCTTCCATCCAGAAACAGTCAAAATGGAAAACATCCAGCGGAATATCGCGTTCTGCCATCCCTTCAATAAAAGAACTGGTAGTTTTTTCATCATAATCGGTAGTAAATGAAGTCGATAACCAGAGTCCAAAAGACCAGGCGGGAGGTAAGGCCGGCTTTCCGGTCAGCTCAGTATAGCGGCTGAGAACCTCTTTATTATTTTCCCCATAAATGAAATTATAGCGCAGCTCCTCTCCTGGAACTGAAAATCCTACATATTCCACCTTTTCACTGGCAACTTCAAAGGAAACATTGTCTGCATGATCAACAAACACTCCATAACCACGGCTGGTCAGATAAAAAGGAATACTCTTATAGGCTACCTGAGAAGATGTTCCTCCATCCTCATTCCAGGTCTCTACTACCTGACCATTTTTGACAAAGGCTGTAAAGCGCTCTCCCAGTCCGTAAACACATTCCCCTGGAGCAAGCGATAGTTCTGTCAGCATGTAGGGGTCATAATCTGCTTTTAAATAATTATTTCCGGGCAGCATAGAAGAAACTTCTTTATCATAGCGCATATAACCCAGGTTTCTAAAACCACAGGAGCTTAATACCTCTCCCTCTGCTTCAAACTGATACTTCCAGTTTTCGCGGTCGACTCTAATCTTCAGGTCATCTACTTCCATCAGTGCTTCCGCTTCTGTAATTGTAATTTCAACCGGCCGGGGATCTGTATTTTTCTCAAATTCAATCTGTCCCGAATCATATCCCTGGTGGTGATAATTTTTAACTTTAATTACATTTTCCGCCACCGCTCTAAACTCGACTGTAATTGTTCCAATATCCAGAGCCTGCGCTCTAGACTCAATTTTCTGCTCGGGAGCAATAATTCGCATCCCATTTTCTATCTTTTCTATTTTATAAGCGTGAGAAGCATAAATCGGATTTGCTTTTTCGCTTCTCAACCAGTATCCTTCTGTAAATTTCATCAAACCACTCCTGTTCCAATTCCATATTATCTATAGCCATTTAAAACAGGGACTCTGCCGGACAAAATCCCTGTTTACTTTAAATATTAATTACTGCCATCAATCTCCTGCCATTTTGTTTCAATAGTTTCTATTGTTTCTGCCTTTGTTGCATTACCACCAACATAAGACTGCATTGCCTCTCCAAAAGCACTATGGAAAGAATCAGTAGAGTAAATAATAGCCAGAGGTGCAGATCCTTTTTCCTCTGCAGCTTTAATTCCTTCTTGAATAATTTGATAATAGTCATTTGGAATTTCTGCATTTATTGGAGGTACAACACCAGCTACATCTGTAAACCAGCTTTTACCATAATCAGAAGTATACCACCAATTAACAAAATCCAATACTGCCTCTAAATCTTCGGAATCACTACTAACTCGAACTGCCTGATCAGCACCACTAATTACCTGACTCTCAGCTGGATCTTCTGATACAGGATAACCGGTAAAACCAATATTTAATTCGGGATCAATCTGAATTAAACTATCTTCAACCCACGGACCCTGGCCGATAATCATTGCTGCCTGTCCTGTTGCAAACTGCGAAATCTCAGTATTTAGTGATGACTCCAGAATTTTGTTATCTCCGTGCTCCACAACAAGATCAACAAAGTGGAAGAAGTTCTCTTCTAAAACCGGATAATCAGAAAAAGAAGCTTCACCATTCTCAAAGTCTCTAACTAAAGCCTGAACATCATCTTCAGCTGCAACTAAGAAATGCTGGAATAAATGTTTGAAAACCCACCATTCGGAAAAGCCGCTGGTAAAAGGTCTTATACCCTCTGCTTCTAATTTTTCAATTGCTGTTTCCATTTCGGAAATTGTTTCTGGGAACTTCTCAATCCCAGCCTGAGCAAATAGATCCTTATTATAAATCAGGCCAAAATAATTACCCTTAATGGCAAAACCATATACTCCGTTACCATCAGCATCTGCCATCGCCTTTTTAACAGAGGGCAGCATTGTATCCATCATTGGTTCTCCCGACAGATCATAAGAATATTCCTTATAAAGTTCAATTTCTTTACCAGAAGTGGAGGCAAAGAGATCAGGAATATCACCAGAATTTAATTTAACTTTTAATAAAGTTGGATAATCACTCTGAGTTGTCTCATAGTTAATCTCTACCTCATTATTTACTTCCTCCTGATAGGTATCAATTAATTCGTTAATTGGATCCGCATACTCGGGCATTGAAATAAAAATATCAATTTCAGCAGTCTGTGCCAGCACATTAAAAGTCCCTACCAACATCATCACTGCAACCAATAAAACTACCATTTTCCTCATAGATTAACACTCCTTTTATTATTTTTATTGATGTAAAAACATCAATATTTACTAACCCTTTAGAGAACCAGCAACTACTCCTTTAACAATATATTTCTGCAGCAGAACAAAGAAAATTAAAGACGGAACAATAGCCAGCACCATTGCTGTCATTGCATAATGCCACTGAGTATTATACTGACCGACAAAGTTGTAAGCAGCTAAGACTAAAGTTTTAGTTTTCTGACTGTCATTAACCATCAACAGAGGCAGCAAAAAGTCATTCCAGATCCACATCACATCTAAAACAATTACCGTTGCTGTAACCGGTTTTAAAATTGGAAAAATCACATAAATAAAAGTCTGAAAAGTTGTAGCTCCATCAATAAAAGCACTTTCGTCAATTTCTTTGGGTACTGTTTTCATGAAATTGAAATAAATAAAGGTTGCCATTGGGATTCCAAAACCCCAGTACTGAATTCCCAGCCCGACTCGACTCCCGGAAAGATTAATTATATTCATTACTTTTAATAAAGTAATCATAAATGTCTGAAACGGAATTAACATTGGAGTAATAATAAATAAGAAGGCCAGACTGGTAAACCTGCTGCGGCTGCGGTCGATAATATAAGCTGCTAAAGATGAAAAAGCAACTATTCCTGTAATTCCAACCGCTGTAATAAGAATATTATTAACAAATAAACGGGGATAATTCATTTTATCAATTACATAAAAGTAATTATCGATATTTAGCTGCTGAGGTAAGGCAATGACATCGATTATTACCTCTCTAAAAGTCTTAAAGGAGTTAATGAACATTAAAAACACCGGATAAATGAAAATAGCAGCAGCAATAATAGCAATAACTTCCAGTATAAAATAATTAATTTTGAGACGACTATTTCTTTTCATTATAGTTCTACCTCATTTCGTCTGGATATTTTTAAAACAATTTGAGTTAATATTAGAACAATAATGAAAAAGATAATAGCTTTAGCAGATCCCAGACCATAATTGTTATACTGAAAGGCTTCTCGATAAATATCTAAAGTAGCACTGTAGGTTGAGCCGCCCGGACCACCCTGGGTTAAGGCCAGAATAATATCAAAGACCTTGAGGCCTCTGGTTAAAGACATAAACATACAGACTGTAATCGAAGGTCCGAGTAAAGGTAGAGTTATTTTGAAAAATTTCTGAAAAATATTAGCCCCATCAACAGTGGCCGCTTCTAGAAGATCTCCTGGTATAGCCTGCAGCCCTGCAATATATAAAACAATGTAAAATCCAAGCTGCTGCCAGACTCCGACTAAGACAACTGAATAAAAAGCAAGATCTGAATTACCAAGCCAGCTTAAGTTCAACAATCCAAACTCTGTTATTTCATAAAGCCTGGCAAAACCCTGAGAAAATATGAACTTCCAGATAAAACCCACGATAATCATACTCATAATATAGGGAACAAAAAATATCCCTCTTAATAATTTTGCTGTTTTTAATTTCTGTACTAAAACTAAAGCAATCAATAAGGCAAATAAATTACTGAAAATCATGAATAAAGCTGTGTACTTACCGGTAAAAATTAAAACATCAAAGAATTGGCCGCTCTCCAAAAATATTGTTTTGAAATTTTCCAGGCCAATGAATTTTGCTTCTCTGTCAATTCCATTCCACTCAGTTAAAGAATAATAACTGCTGATCAAAAATGGCAAATAAATTGTAATACTAACCATAATAATTGCTGGTAAAGTAAATAAATATTTTTCTTTCTTATCTTTAAAAAGCACTCTTTTTAACTCCCCTTTAAATTCTTAATATTTTTATCTTAAAAATCATTCTCAAAATTTAAATGAAACACGTACTTCAGGATACCCAAAAAACAATTAATTCTTAAATTAAATAATTATATCCGTGATAATACTTGAGATTTTCCTTCATTACAATCTCTAATTTGGTAATATAACGTTCTTTTTGAAGCCTTCTGTCATCTGCAAAGTTTTCGAAAAGCATTTTGATCGGATAATATCCCTGATTAAATGGTTCCTGACAGATGACTGCCTGAACAATCTTTTTTTCAATTAATTCTATTGTTTCTTCAAAAAGGTCATAACCAATTAATTTAATTTCTCCTACTTTCCCACTCTGCTCGAGGGCCTCAGCTGCAGCATTTAAAGTCTGGTTGACAACATAAATTGCTGTTAAATTTCTATTATTTCTTATAATCTTTTTGATTTTCTTGATTGCGTTTCTATTCAATTCACCATCTAAATCATAATTTTGTGTAATCTTTTGAGGTGACAAAATATTATAATTCCCAAAATTCTGGATGCTGGCTTTAAATCCGCTAATTCTTTTAAAACCAGTTTTGTCATTAATATCTCCTATTATCGCAACACTCCCTTCTTCAGCAAATCCGGCCATTAACTCTCCACATAATCTACCTGCCTGATAATAGTCACAGCCAAAGTAAAATAATCTATTGCTCTGAGGCAGATCTCTATTAAAAGTTGCTACCTTCTTCCCATTTTCAATTAATCTTTCAACAAAATCATTCAAACCAGCTTGATTCCAGGCTGCAAGCATTAAAGCATCAATTTCAGGCTCCATCTCCTCTAATTGTTCCATCTGTTGAGAAGCAGAATGAGCTTCTTTTAAAATAATATTAAGTCCATAATGGCTCAGCTCATCGTAAATTTTATTAATTCCCTGTTTTATTTCAGCTGCAAAGCCCTCCGGGAAAAAGTAAGAAATTCCAATTGTATAATTAGTTTTTTTAGCAAGATGTTTGGCAGCTTTATTGGGTTTATAATTAATTTTTTCTATATAATTTAAAACTTTTTCTTCTGTATCTTTAGCTACACTACCCCGCCTGTTAATTACTCGATCAATTGTACTCCGAGATAGATTTAAATCCTCTGCTATATCCGAAATAGTTACATTTTTCATCTCCATAATTAATTCTCCTGTGCCAATTTTTATGATTTTGAAACACGTACCTCATTAATTATATTCAACACAAAATCAAAAAGTCCTGCAAAAAATTTAGTTTTTGCAAATAACCATGACTTTCTCATTATCATATAAATACAATAATTTTTTTCCTTCCTGCTTAAACATTTCGCTCCCCCTTTTTTTAATTGATTTTATTTTCGGACTATTCAGCCCGCAAAAATTTATTTTGAATATTGCGATTTTTGTGATAATAATTGGTGTAATTTATCGGCTGGAGTGCGTGAAGTTTTAATCGGCAAATTTCAATTTTTAGATTCCTGTCAGAATAAGATTCCAACAGTATTAAAATACCTGAAAACAACTTCTAGCAGTCCAGCCGTGACTGTGAATTTTAAATTATAGCTTACAATTAGCTTCCATTAATTAGACTTCAACCAGACAGTCATTTCGCCTTTGCCGCGGTTATTCCAGCTGTAATAGGGCACAGCTTTTATTTCAATCTCTTTCATTTCTGGCTTTTCTGTACTGTAGAGTCCTCCAGTCCAGGCCGACTTATCAATTTTCGAGGCCTGAGCTTTGATGGTAGTAACTCCACCCAGAAGTCCTGCTTCGAATTCGGGCCTCAATTCTGTCTGATTATTTAGGTAAATAGCTGCCAGGTTATTTCCATTATCTTTTTCTTCGAGAGCATAGACAATCGGTCCCCGCTGAATAGCTGCTTTTGCTGTGTCCTCTTTTACTTCTGGATTTGCATAAACTTTTTCTGCCGGCATTTTCAAAATTAAACTTATTTTATCATTCTGCCAGCTTCTTTTTAATCTTAAATATCCAGCCTCTAAATATTCCGGAATATTGATATTTTTACCATTGATCTGTAAAGCTGCTTTTTTACACCAGCCCGGAATTCTTAAGGCCAAAGTGAATTCTACTTTCTTTTCTGCTTTAAGCTCTATTTCTATCTTTTCACCCCAGGGGTAATCAGTCTTCTGAACAATTTCGACTTGCTGACCGTTAAATTCGACTTCTGTCTGACTGTCACTGTAAAGATTAAGATACAGCTCCTCCTCATTTTGGGAATAAATGTAGCTGCCGATGGAAGTCAGTAAGCGGGCCAGATTTGGAGGACAGCAGGCACAGCCAAACCATTTCTGCCTTACAGTCTTAACATGGCGGTGATCATGGCGCTTATCTGCCACCTCCGGTTTAACTTCAAGTGGATTAACATAAAAGAACTTCTTACCATCTTCTGACATTCCACTTAAGGCCCCATTATATAAAGCTCTCTCCATTACATCTGCGTATTCTCCCTTTTTTTCCAGATGCAGCATTCGCTGAGCAAAAAAGACCAGGGCTACTGCCGCACAGGTTTCAGTATAGGCTGTATCATTGGGCAGATCATAATCAAAGGTAAAAGACTCACCGTGAACACTGGAGCCGGTACCTCCTGTAATATACATCTGTTTTTGAGTGGTGTTCTTCCACAGCCTCTTACAGGCTTCAATTAGTGTCTGATCTTCTGTTTCTCTGGCAGCATCAGCCATACCGCTGTACATATATAAGGCTCTGACAGCATGGCCGACTGCAGCTTTCTGTTCTCTTACTGGAGCCTGGGCCTGATAATATTCGCGTTCTGTATTCTGCTTAAAATCCGGCCAGTGATTTACCTGCCCCCGCTCTTTCCATTCTTTTTCAAAATAAAAAGGTTCTTTCCCCCGCTGGTCGATAAAATATTTAGCTAAATCTCTGTATCTTTTTTCGCCGGTAACTTTATACAGCTTTATCAGGGCCAGTTCTATTTCCTGATGGCCGGGATAACCTTTGATCTGTCCTGCTTCAGTCCCAAATTTGCTGTCAATTAAATCTGCATTTTTCTGCATAATATTGAGGAATTTTTCTTTTCCAGTCGCCTGATAATAAGCCACTGCAGCTTCGATCAGATGGCCGGCACAGTAAAGTTCGTGGCATTCAGCCAGATTTTTCCACTTCATCTCTGGTTCTTTAACTATAAAATATGTATTTAAATAGCCATCTTCCTGCTGAGCTTCACCAATCAGATCAATAACCTGATCTGCTCTTTTCTCCAGTTCAGGATCAGGATTAACTGACAGCTGATAGGCTGCAGCTTCCAGCCATTTTGCCACATCACTGTCCTGAAAAACCATACCGTGAAATTCACCTTCAGATCTACCGGCAGCAATCTTAAAGTTTTCAATTGCATGACTGGGTTCCGCCTCAGGCAGCTCATCATTTAAAGCCTGCCACTGATAGGGAATCACCTGTTCTCTGACCAGCCTGTTTTTCTCTGCCAGTAAGCCGCCGGTTAATTTAGTCTTTTTAAGCTTAACTGACTCTAAATAATTTCGTCTCATTTTTTTCTCCCTTCGTCTATTATTCACAGCAATAAATCTATATTTTTTTTACTGAATCCCTGATCATTAGTCTGGTTGGCACCGTAATTTTCACTGGATAACTGCGGTTGTTACCCTTTAATTTATTAAATAACAGTTTTGCTGCTTCTTTGCCCATCTCGACTTTCCTGACCTTCATAGTTGTTAAAGCCGGTTTTATCTGATTTGCCATATCTATGTCATCAAAACCAACTACAGATATATCATCTGGAACAGCAAGTCCCTGATCTTTAAAACCGCTAATCGCTCCAATTGCAAGCAGATCAGAAGCTGCAAAAACTGCTGTTGGTCTCTGCTCAAAATCTAAAATTTCTAAAGCCGCCTGATAACCATCTTCAAAATCCCAGCCATTTGTAATAGCATGTTTTTGATCAAATTCTAGCTGATTCTGCTGTAATGCTTCCAAAAATCCATTTTTTCTCTCTTTAGAGGGCCGGCTATTAGCAGAACCGCCAATCAAAGCAAATTTACGGTGGCCGAAATCAGTTAAATGATTGGTTAAGTTAAAAGCACCTGTAAAATTATCTATTTCAACTACATCTACCTGATCATTGATAACTGAAGAACTGATCAAAATAACTGGCAAATTAATAGAAGCTATTGTTTCCAGCATTTTTTCGCTGTGTAATTCTCCACAGATAATACCATCAGCTTTTTCTTTAATCTCTCTGACTAATTTCTGATCGATATCATCTTCGTAAATATATTTAAAGATACAGTGATAATCATTTTCGGCTGCTATCATATCAATTCCGGCCACAACCTGGGGATAAAAAATATCATCACCAATTTTTGAGGCATTATTTCCATTATTTATTCTGTTATGAAAACATCTCAAGAAAAATATATTCCCAGTTTTTTCTCTGGCAGAATTAGTATTAATTTCAGAATTTACAAAAGTTCCTCGCCCCGGTTCTTTAACCAGATAATCTTCTAATACCAGTTCCTCAATTGCTTTTCTAACTGTATTTCTGCTTACCATAAATTCTTCTGATAACTTTCTTTCAGAAGGGATTTTCTCTGCTTTTTTATATTCAGCGGTCTCTATTCTTTTTTTAAGATCTTCTTTTACATCCAGATAACTATAACTTTTAGCCATTATAACCACACCTTTTATTCCAATATATAATTATTTCTAAAACTAGTACCGGTCCAGACCGGTCTAAATAAATAATATCTGATTTGTATCTTATTGTCAAATAATTTTATAAATTTATGTTTTATTCTGAAAATTTACAGCCGACTTTTGCTGCTAATATACGTACTGTTCAGGCTTTATTATATTTAGATTTTTGAAATCTCCAAATGAAGTACGTATTTCATTGCTGACATAACAATATATAACATAAACCTGTTAAGCTTACAGATAATGATAATCATGATAATAATTTAGATTTTCTTTGAGCACAACTTCCAGACGAGTAATGATGGATGAAGATGGACAAAATATTTTTAAGGATACAAAAGAAATTGATATCTCTGATCAATTTATAGTTGGAGGATTTAGCAAATCTAAAAGTTATACTTTTGATCTTTGAAACCGGATGCCCGCAAGCATCCGGTTTAATTATTTAAACTCTATTCTAATATTTTTTGTAAATTTTCCTGATTAAATTCTTCAATAATCAGATCCGCCTGCGACAAATCCTGGCTCTCATCCTGAGCCCGATTAAAAGCAACCACTTTTGCACCGGCTCGATGGGCTGCATTAACCCCATGCTGGGAGTCCTCAATCACCAGACATTCTTGCGGCTTAACTCCCATTTTTTCTGCAGCTTTGAGGAAAATATCGGGAGCAGGTTTTCCATTTTCTATAGAATCTGCGCCAACATAACCTTCCATATACTGATCCAGTCCAAAACGCTGGTAAATATGCTCAATTACCGGTGAATAGGAAGAAGAAGCAATAATCATCTGATAACCGTGGTCTTTAAAAAACTCAAACCATTCTTCAACTCCCGGCATCAGTTCCAGCTCTTCAGCTTCTGCCAGTCCCTGATAGGAGCTGTGAATATGATCTTCCATAAAATCTTCCAGCTTATAATGAGCATACTCTTCCTTAACCTGATAGCGATCCAGAATATCTGTCCAGATATCTTTTAGATTTGCTCCCAGATGCCGGTCATGATCTTCCTGTTTTAAATCAAGTCCATATTTTTCGTATATTTCTTCATTTACTTTGTCATAAATTGGTTCTGAATCAATAATTGTTCCATCCATATCAAAGATTACAGCTTTTATCATTATTAATCACCCGTTATTTTATTAGTTTAAAACCACTTTTATTTATTATAACACATATTAGTGAAAAAGGAGAGCTGCAGCAGCCCTCCTTTAAATTTCCATTATTTGGTTCTGTACCCGGTACATGCACAGTTAAAACATTATAAATCCGGCTGCCAGATAAAGTACTAAAGCTAGAGCTCCGTTGAGCAGAGCATAAGGCAGCTGTGTATTTACATGATCAATATGGTCAGAAGCAGAAGCCATGGAAGAAAGAATAGTTGTATCAGAAATCGGTGAACAGTGGTCACCCATAATTCCTCCAGAAATTACAGCTCCAATTATCGGATACAGGGGAGCTCCCAGAGCAACACCCATCTGAATTCCAATCGGCATCATAATGCCAAAGGTTCCCCAGCTGGTACCGGTGGCAAAAGCCATTGCAGATGCCATAATAAAGACTATTGCCGGACCAAAAGCACCGCTGACTCTGCCTTCAACTAAAGAAGCCATATATTCTCCTGTTTCTAAATATCCAATTACATTTCCAATCGCAAAAGCTGTGATTAAAAGAATAGCTACCGGTACTATAGCTCCAATACCCTGATAGACATAATCAATATATTCTTTTAAATTCATCAATCCTTTTAACACATACAAAAAACCGGCAAAAGTTACTGCAGTGATTACAGCCCAGAAAACTGAAGTGGAACCTGATCCCTGCAGAATATTTCCTTCACCTGTAATATAAAGTGAGATCGGCATCATTGCTATTAAAACTACAATCGGCAGAATCATATTCCACATATTTGGAATAACACCCTCTTTGGGAGGTGTAGCAGTTGCCTCTTCGGAAACCATAGGAGTTGCTCCTTCTCTTAAAAGCATCCCTGTTTCAGTGGCTCTTTTTTCTGCTTTAGCCATTGGTCCCCAGTCCTTACCTGTCAGAATATAATAACCAACTGCGATTACTGCAATTATGGAATAAAATTGAAAAGGTATTGATCTGGCAAGTATAGCTGCCGGATTACCCTCGATTACTCCATTTGCAATTTGAACTCCGATAACTCCCATCAGCATTGCGCCCCAGCCGTTAAGCGGTATCAGTGCACAGACCGGTGCCGAAGTTGAATCACAGACATAAGCCAGTTTTTCCCGGGATACCTTAAATTTATCAGTCAGAGGTCGTGCAACAGTCCCTGAGACTAAAATTGTAATTGAGGACTCTATAAAAATAACAAGTCCTGTTATGTAAGCTAACAACAGGGCTCCCCTTTTATCCTTAACTATATTTCTTTTTTTCGTTAGATAATCGATAAAACCCTGAACTCCACCTGAGGCAGAAATTACAGTTATTAGTCCTCCCACTAAAAATGAAAATATTATAGTTTTGGTTATCCAGGCCTCAGAAAAAATAGCTACAATTTCTTCTAAAGTCATGTTAATTGCAGCAAAGAGCGACCAATCTGTTAAAATTAATGTTCCCGAAAAAATACCTAAAATAAGTGAAATAAAAACCTGTTTTGTTGTCAGGGCCAGTAAAATTGCAATTACCGGCGGTAAAATACTCCAAATCCCATATTCCATACTTTCCCTCCTCTTTTTATTTAAAAAATATCTGAAAATAATAACTGCTTATTATTATACCATAAAATAGGACATTTGTCCTAAATGTAAATTATCTGAAAAGTTTAGTTTGCAGATTGTCTGACAAAAATTGACAGGTTCACGGTGGTTGTAGATAAATGTAATTTTTTGTCGAATTAAATCAAACCAGTAAACTGCCACCAGAAATATTCGAAGACAATTGTAATTAAAGCCACCGCGGTCAGAGGAATTCCCAGTTTGATTACATCTTTTTCTCTATAATTCCCGTTTTCTTTTCCCATTCCTACCAGAATATTTAAATGATGGAATGGTAAAATATAATGGGTTCCGATTGCAGTATAGACAAAGAGGGCAGGAACTAAAGGGTTGATGCCAAAACTTTCGGCAAAGATAATAAAAGCCGGAATAGCTATTCCCATCACAGCAATTACACTGCCCAGAAACATATGTAAAAACATCGAAATTCCTGCTGTCATTAAAGCAAAATAGAGCATACTGCCCGGTGCTTCTGCGGGCAGGACAACCTCTGCCAGCCACTGATTCATCCCGGTTAAGGATCCCACCTTACCGATGGCTACTGCGGCAGTCAGGAAAATTAAAACCTTGATTGGTACCTGATTCCAGTCTTCTTTTTTGAGAACATCTCCGGTCAGCGGCAGGCTCATCATCACAGCAATAGTCAGAGTCAGCCAGCCCAGTTCAACTCCATGAAACGAATCAGTCATCCATAAAACTACAGCAGCAATCAGCCAGAAAACAGTCCTCTGTTCTTCTGCTGACATCATACCTAAATCTAGCAGTTTTTGACCGATTTTCTTTTTATTTATTTCTATCTCTTCTTCCGGTTTAAATAACTTGAGGATTACAAAAAGAGTCAAAACTGCTGCCAGTGCTGCCGGAGCTCCCATATATATAAACCAGCCTCCCCAGCTTAAATCAACTCCTGCAAATTCCAGTGTCATAAAATTTAGGGTACTCTCTCCTGTTAAAAAAATCATCGAAACCGGTATTGAAGCTGCAAAAACCGTCAGGCCAATCCTGGAGGCATCATTTTTATTAATTCCGGCATTCTCAATTACTACCGACATAACTGACATAATAATAAAAGCACGGGGCCAGGGATGAGGAATAATCAAACTCATCATAAAAGTTAAAGCAAAAATGGAATAAATTATGGAGCGATAGGAGTCTACAAAGCGGATAATAAATTTATAAGCAATCCTTTCTCCCAGGCCGGAGCGCTCAACTGCGGCTGCGATTAAATAAGCTCCAATAACTAGATATACTGTCTGGGAAGTCCAGAGTGAAAGTACTTCCTCCGGGGGAGCTATCTCAAAAATCAGCATTAACATTAAAAACAAAGCTGCTATATAGGCAGAATCAGCTACCTTTGCCGCCCAGAAAATAACTGTCATCAAAGTTAAGGAAAACATTTTCCGTCCTGCTAAAGAAAGACCGGGAAGCTTGAGATTCCAGATCAGTAAAGCTGCGATAATTCCAACAAATAAAAATACTGTGCGTTTATCTTTAATTTCAACCACCACCATTCTAATTCTATATCTATTTTAATAAAGTTTAGTAGAATAGTCAATTATATCTCGGTCGGGTTAAAAATCCCAGACATCTTCAATATCAGTAGCAGGATCATCATAACGTGAGATAGTCTGTAACCAATCAGATTTTCTTTCCTTAATTATGGAGAGCAGTTCCTTATAATCAGCTTCGGTAATCATCTCCTTCTCTTCTAAAAATTTATAAAACTTTTTAAAACCGGCACAGTAGTCTTTGATTGCTGTTTTGCTGGCCCACATTGCTTTTCTGACAAACCAATCCCCCAGAAAAGAAGCTATCTCATAAACATTTTCCTCCGGACCCTGAACTTCATAATAAGTAAGATATTCATTGATATAAAAATCAATATTTTCCACATGCTTTTTTACTGTTTTATCTGATAAACCTTTAGCCTCAAGCCAGTCTTTAAATTCCTGCAGCAATTTTTCATTTTTTTGCTGCTGCTTTTCTTTTTCTTTAAAGTGACCTTCAGGATCTAATTCTTCTAAATCAATATCGTCTAAATCAAATTCTTCATTTTCGAACATTATTATCCCTCCTATGTTTTATTATATAATAATTTAAACTTAGCTTAAATAGATAATTTATCCTTTTTATTTAATCTCAATTTTTTAGCATCAGCCTCAGCTGACTGGTAGGCAGTCTCAATTATCTTCTGAGCTTCGTATCCATCCCTAAAAGTTGGAACTCCCGGATTTGATTTTCCGGCAGCAATAGACTCGAAAAAGAAAATTAGACTGACCAAATGCAGATCAATCATCATCCCCTGAGTTGATTTAGAGCCCGGATATAATTCTAAAAGCCTGTCTAAAAATTGATCGCCAGCTACCATTTCTTCGGTCACCCTGATCTCCTCTGGTGTCTGATCAAATAACTGGACCTTATCTATCTGATCTGAGTCAATATAAATTGCTCCCTGATCCCCAAAAATATGAAATCTAAACCCTTCATTACCCGGAGAAACTCTGGAAGCTTCGAGAGTTCCTCTGGCACCAGAGACAAAATCCAGCATCAGCATTGCCCAGTCATCAACATCAACCTTTTTTGATTTTCCTGCTGCTGTTTTTCGTGAATTTACAAAAGTTTTAGTCCAGGCACTCAGGCTCTCCACCTCACCCAGCAAAAATCTGCTTAAATCAATCATATGACTTCCCAGATCAACTAAGGCTCCTCCGCCAGAACTATCCTTTTTTAGACGCCAGCTGATCGGGACCTCCGGATTTAAATAGCGAGAATGATAATACTCTATTTTAGCAAACTGAACTTCTCCAATTACATTGTTTTTTAATAAAGCATGAGCATAGGCAGCTGCTGGGGCAAAGCGGTAGACAAATGCTATTTGATTTTTAAGATCTTTTCCTTCCAGCTGCTCCATAATCATCTCTGCTTCCTCGAGATTTAAGGCCAGAGGTTTTTCACAGTAGATGTGTTTATCAGCAGCCAGAGCTTTAAGTATTTCTTCAGCGTGCAGAAAATTTGGAGTACATAAATCCACCAGGTCCACATCAGCTTTTAATAATTTATCAAAATCATCTAAAACCTGATCAAAACCAATCTCCCGGGCCAGCTCCCCTTTTTCCTGAGGATGGCCTGTTGCTAAAGTACTTAAATTAATCTTAAAATCTAATCCCAGTTCCAGCATTTCCAAATTCTTAAGTCCCATCAGGTGAGTTTTAGCAATTCCACCTAAACCATTTAAAGAATAATTTATATTCATTAGATCAGCCTCCCGACTATTTTTTGTTATATAATTTAATTCAACCTCAGGCCAGAGAATCCTTCATTTTTCGCAGTAAATTCCGGATAACAAATAATTAACGAATTCTCTATTAATATTGCTGCCAACTTATTCTGCTAATTGTAGTCAATTTACATTTAATTACTATGATAATTCTGATATAATAAAATTTAGAAATGAGAAAACATTTAGATAAAAAATCATAAGAGGAGGTTTTTTGATGCCTTATTTAGCTGACGAAAATCGTTATGAGAAAATGGAATACAACTATACGGGAAACAGTGGACTTAAACTGCCGGCAATTTCTTTAGGTTTATGGCACAATTTTGGGGGTGTAGACACCCTGGAGAATGCCCGCAAGATGCTGCGCAAGGCTTTTGATTTAGGAATTACTCACTTTGACCTTGCCAATAATTATGGTCCACCAGCTGGTTCTGCCGAAGAAACAATGGGGATTTTAATGGAAAAAGATTTTAGACCCTATCGGGATGAATTGATTATTTCTTCCAAAGCCGGTTATTATATGTGGCCGGGACCATATGGAGAATGGGGCTCTCGCAAATACTTAATTTCGAGTCTTGACCAGAGCCTGCAGCGGATGGGACTTGATTATGTCGATATCTTTTATCACCACCGACCGGATCCAGACACACCTTTAGAAGAAACAATTGGAGCTTTAAAACAGCTTCAGGATCAGGGAAAAGCTTTATATGTAGGTATTTCAAACTATAATGCCGCTCAGACCAAAAAGGCAGCAGAAGTTGCTGAGAGAATGGGAGTTAATTTACTCTTAAATCAGTACAACTACTCTATCTTTGATCGCTGGTCAGAAGAAGATAGTCTTTTAGAAACACTTAAAAATTTGGGAATGGGTTCAATTATTTATTCTCCTCTGGCTCAGGGATTATTAACTGATAAATATCTGGATGGAATTCCAGAAGATTCCCGGGCTGCTAAAGAAAGCGGCTTTCTTAAAAAAGACAGTATCACCGAAGAAAAACTGGAAAAAGTAAGACAGCTGAATGAAATTGCTGCTGACAGAGGTCAGAGCCTGTCTCAGATGGCCTTAGCCTGGATTTTAGAACAGGGAGTTACTTCAGTTCTGGTTGGAGCCAGCAAAGTTGAGCAGGTTATTGAAAATGTTGGTACCTTAAATAATACCGGTTTTACCAATGAAGAACTGGCTGCTATTGAAGCAATCGCAGCTGAGTAAAAAGGAAAAAAGGTACCGGGTACCTGAGAATAACTGGAAATTATTATTTTAAGATAACAAAAAGGCTGAAGTCCACTTAAGGGCTTTAGCCTTTTAAAGTTTTTTATTGAGTTAGGCTGGCTCTGCTCTGCATAATAACTACTCCCCCCTACTCATAATTTCAACATCTTCTTATATTTAATTCTAGATAAATCATTTTTTTCCTGCTAGAAGTACTAGATTGCCTTTTCCTCTTTCCAGCTTCCTTTTTTAAACCAGATTGCTCCAATAATCGCACTCAGTAAATTGGACATAAACATTCCCCACCAGATACCAGAGGTTCCCAGCTGAAAATATTCTGATAAAAGTCTGGCTAAAGGAACTCGAAATCCCCAGAGAGCAATAACTGCCAGCACCATAGCGGCAACTGTATTTCCTGCCCCTCTAAAAGAACCACCAATTACGATTCTGACTCCCAGAAAACCAAATGATAAACCAACAATCTTGAGGAAATCAACTCCGATTGCAACTACTTCCGGATCATCATTGAAGACTGAAATGATCTGGGCCGGGAAAAATTGAGTAACTAAAATCAGGACCATCATCAGGCTAAATGTCAGTCCTACAGCTGTCCAGGCAATCCGCTCAGCCCGATCAGCATCATCAGCTCCCATAGTCTGACCGACCATCGTAGTTGTTGCCATTGAAAGCCCGCGCATCGGCATCATGACTACAGATAAGATTCTGTTTCCGATTCCATAAGCTGCCACTGCCAGAGTTCCAAATTCAGAAACAATTCCCATCATAAAAGTCATTCCCAGAGCAATAATTGACTGTTCTGCTGCCGAAGGAGTTCCCAGCTTTATTATGTTTTTCTGTACTTCAAGATCAGGAACTAAATTTTTAGCTTTAAGCTTAATTCCCTTTTTACCTTCAAATAATAAATAAACTCCATACAGACCGGCAAGTGCTCTGGATAAAACTGTAGCTATCGCTGCCCCTCTAACCCCCAGTTGTGGGAAAAATCCCCAGCCAAAAATTAAAAAAGGGTCAATAATAATATTAAACACTGTTGAAAAAACTATCATCTTCATCGGGGTTTTGGTATCACCAACTCCTCTTAAAAGAGCTGTAAACACAAAAAAGATAAACATAAAAGCCACGCCGGAAAAAATAATATCCAGATAAGCTACTGCTTCAGTCATGATATTTGCCGGTGCTCCGATCCAGCCTAAAATTTTGCGGTCAAAAATAAAGCCGGTAGTCCCGAAAATTACTGAAAGAAAAATAACTAGAGTAAAAATCTGACCGGCCACATGATCAGCCATCTTTTTGTTATCAGAGCCGGTATACTGAGCAACCAGGGTTGTCCCGGCAATGGTCATCCCTCCACCAATAGAAATTAATAAAAACACAAGGGGAAAACCAACTGAAATTGCAGCCACAGAGTCTGCACCCAGTTTCCCGACCCAGAAAGTATCAGCCAGGTTATATAAAACCTGCATTGTATTACCGACCATAATCGGCCAGGAGAGTTTAAACAGTGTTTTGGGGATTGAATCATTTAAAATTGCTTCTCGATTATCTTGATTAGTATTTTGTTTAATTTTTTTTGCCATTTCTAATCACCCAACTAATTTCTATTTTCAAGACTGCGATCATCATTAAGAACAACATAAGTTAAAATTAAAACTGCAGCTGCAGCCAGAATTATTCCGACTCTAAACATAACTGCCATCCCATAATTATCAATTAAAAAACCACCTAAAAGACTGCCGATAATTCCTGCAGCTCCAAAAGCTGACATCATCGCTATACTCTGAGCTGTAGTCTTCAGTCCTGCCGGAGCAACCAGTTTAACATAGTAGCGTACTGTTACCAGAAAAACTCCAAAAGACAGTGACTGCAGCATCCCGAAAAACAGAAAATAAACTGGCGAAGTCGCTGCGGCTGCAATAATAAATCTTAACAGATAAAAAAAAGCTGAAAACAAAAGCAGGGAGTTAGTTTTATATTTTTCCAGAAAGTATTTTGCTACAAAAAAGATTGGGGCTTCACTTAAAGCATTAAAAAATAGAGTGTAACCCAGATCAGTTGAATTACCACCAACAGACTTAATAATCGGTGCCAGATAAACAAAAAGCATCTGATTGGGAATAAAAATCATGAGAGTAATAAAGAGGATAAAAATATAATCCGAATTTTTAAAAAGACGCATAATGTTTTTATCTTCTAATTCAACTTCGACCTCTTTTGCTGCGGCCTGCTCCATATCTTCCGGGGAAATATTTTTATTCTGCTTCTTATTTTCAACCGCTGTTTCCGATTCTTTTTTCTGCTGCAGCTCACTGTAGCTGTTATCTTGAATATTAAAAGCAATGATCACCACAATAAATGCTATTATCCCATAGCCCAGAAAGTGAATCCGCCAGCCAAATCTTTCTATTATCTGGCCAAAGACTGTGACGATAATTGCAAAACCAATTGAGCCCCAGGCCCGCATAAAACCATAATTGTGAGCAGTATGAGCAGAAGTCTCTAAAATCCAGCTGTCTAAAACTGACTGCTGAGGTTCCCATAAAAAACCGACAATTCCAATTGAAATTGCCAGCATCAAATCTCCGTAAAAAGTTAAAGGGGCGACAAAAATTGCCATTAAAATCATTGAGATTATAAAAATTATTTTTCTGCTTTCCAGTCGATCACAGATATAACCGACAATTGGAGGACCCAAAAGCCCCATAAAAGTTCTGATTGACATCAGGGTTCCAATCCGCATATTGCTGTAGCCTAAATCTGTCAGATAATAAACTAAATAAGCACCATAGACTGCCCAGGTGCTCCAGAAGAAAAATTGTAAAAAAGAAAATTCCATGATTATTTTATATGATTCTTTTGTTTTGATTTTTTTGATTAAATTCAATTTGGTACCGGGTACTTAGAAAATTATGGAAACCCGTTAACTCCTTCCCAGAATTAATTTAAAGTTTTAATTAATTATTCTTATATATATAATACCAGAGAATTGATTAAATACCTTTAATAAATCTAGAAAAATTATAAATTAAATTAGTTATAGATTAAAAATAAATTAAGAACTCATTTTTTAAATAAAAAAATGCATAAAAATACCAGACACCTGTGGAAAATAACAGATATCTGGTATCTTTAATTAACTAAATTCTAAATAAAAATCATAGATAGAATTGCTACAAAAATAATTGTGACAATTCCCTGAACTAAAGTCGCTGTCGTATAAGTCTTATATGCAATATCAGTATCCATATTAGAAAATTGGCTTACAACCCAGAAATAACTGTCATTAGCATGAGAAACTGTCATCGCTCCAGCACCAATTGCCATAACAACAAGGGCTTTCGCTATAGATCCATCAAGCCCAAGTGAAGGTAACATTGGAGCTAACAAGGCTGAAGTTGTAATAATTGCAACAGTAGATGAACCCTGAGATGTTTTTAAAGCGGCTGCAATTATAAATGGTAAAAAGATACCTAAATTATAAACAGAAAGAACTTCACCTAAATAGCTGCCGATTGGAGTTGATTTTAAAACCTGACCAAAAGCTCCACCAGCACCAGTTATCATAATAATTGTAGCAGCATTAACCATACCTTTTCCTACCCAGCCATTGATATATTCTTTATCAAAAGAAGGAAGTAATCTAAAGGCTATAAAAACACCTAATAATAAAGCAACTGTTGGATCCCCAATAAAGACTAAGAATGTCTTTATATTACCTGTGCCAAATATATTTGCCGGAAATTCTGCAATTGACTTTAAAGTAATTAAAAGTATTGGCACTACAATTGGAGCAAAAGAATCAAAAACAGAAGGCAGGTTAACATCATTTTCGCTATCATCAATTTCTATATCAGCATCAACCCAGTATCTGGAGGCAAATTTTGTTGCCCATAAGTATCCGGCCAGTATTGCTGGAATCGCAACTACTATTCCAAACATAATTACCAGACCCAGATCTGCACCGAGGTTACCAGCTGCTGCGATTGGTCCTGGAGTAGGTGGAACTAAAGTGTGGGTAGCATAAAGACCTGTTGAAAGCGCCACAGCCATCGTTGACATTGATATTTTAGCTTTTTTAGCAAGTGACTTATTTAAAGATGAAAGAATTACAAAACCGCTGTCACAAAATACAGGTATCGAAATAATAGCACCAGTTATAGACATAGCCAGAGCTGACTTTGCTTCCCCCACCCAGCCGAGCACAGTATTAGCCATTGTTAAAGTTCCCTTTGATTTTTCCAAAATTGTACCAATGATAGTTCCTGCAATAATTACAATTCCAATGTAGCTTAAAATACCACCAAATCCACTTGTAACTGTGTTTACAACTTCTATCAAGGGCATTCCCGATAAAATCCCAACCCCAAATGAAGCAAGCAGTAAAACTAAAAATGCATGCAGATTAACCTTTGCTGTCATATAAATAATAAACACAATAGCAACTACTAAGATAACTAATAACATTGGACCCTGTACCATTTTTATTATCCCCCTTTATTTAATATGATCAGGACGAATAATATTTATTGTTCTTAACCCTCCTTTAAATTTGAATTGTCCTGATTACTTGTTCACTTAAATTGGCTAAAAGTTCGGGACTTCTTTCTACAATCTCTTTTAATTCAGCCGGTCGATCTATAATAGAAAAATAAGCATTAATACCGTGATCCAAAACTTTTTCTACTCCTCTGCCTAAAGTTCCTGCAACTGCAATCACCGGGATATCTTTTTTAGCAGCACTGCGGGATACTCCAACTGGAGTTTTACCATAAATACTCTGACCATCAAGCATTCCTTCTCCTGTAATAACTAAATCAACATCTTTTAAGCGGCTTTCAAAATCAATAATCTCCAGTACAATATCTACTCCAGCTTTTAGTTCTGCATTTAAAAAGGCTACCAGACCAGCTCCCAGTCCACCGGCTGCTCCAGCGCCTGATATCTGATTTGTATCTTTACCAAGTTCTTTAACAGCAATTTGATTGAAGTGGCGTAGATTTTGATCAAGTATTTCTACCATTTCTGGATCTGCACCTTTTTGGGGGCCATATACATAAGCAGCCCCATCTTTACCAAAAAGTGGATTATCTACATCACAGGCAGCTAAGATTTCTACGTCTTTTAATCTGGAATCTAAATTTTTTAGATCTATTTTTGCTATCTGATCTAAATTACCACCGCCAAAATCTACTTGATTTCCCTCTGCATCAAGAATTTCTGCTCCCAGGGCCTGGGCCATCCCCACCCCGGCATCATTAGTCGCAGAGCCGCCAATGCCGATGATAATTTGCTCAACCCCATGCTCCAGCGCTGAAGCAATCAGTTCACCTGTCCCATATGTAGTTGTTTTTAGAGGGTTCTTTTTTTCTTCAGGCACCAAAGGCAGACCGGAAGCAGCTGCCATTTCAATCACAGCAGTTTTTTTATCTCCCAGCAGTCCATAAAAAGCCTCAACTTGATCACCCAGAGGTCCGGTTACTTCTTTTTCTATAATTTCTCCATCTGTGGCATCAACTAAGGACTGCACTGTTCCTTCACCCCCATCAGCCATCGGCAGTAAGTCAACATTGATCTCAGAATCAAAATTATGTATTCCACGTTTTATATTCTCTGCAGCTTCCATTGCAGTTAATGACCCTTTAAATGAGTCAGGAGCTACTAATATTTTCAAAATTATCGCCTCCAGACAAATTTTTTAAAAATTCACTATATTAAGTATAACAAATTAAATTTTTTATTTCCAGTCTTTTTTTAAAATGTCAGATTTATTAATAAAAGTAATTATTATTAATTAACCTGGTTAGTCACATTAGCCGCGAAAAAATTTTTTAGATTTTCAACTACTGTATTCATCAACCGCTGTCTTGCTTCCCTTGACGCCCAGGCTATATGTGGGGTGACAATTGTTTTATCGGAATTTAAAAGCGGATTTGATGCTGCCGGGGGTTCGGTTGATAAAACATCAACAGCAGCAGTCTTAACCTTAGCTGCCTCCAGAGCGGCTGCCAGATCCGGCTCCACAATTAAACCACCCCGGGCTGTATTGATGATAATTACCCCTTCCTTCATCTGGGCAATTGTTGCCTGGTTGATCATTCCTTCAGTCTCCTCAGTCAGGGGACAGTGGAGGCTGATTACCTCAGATCTTCGATAGAGATCCAGCAAATCAACAAATTCTATCTTTTCTGTTGCAATTTCTGGATCCTTAGTTTTCTTTTCTGGACTGCGGTCATAAACAATAACCTCCATCCCAAAAGCTAGAGCCAGCTCAGCTGTCCGCTGACCAATGCTGCCAAAACCAACAATCCCCAGGCATTTATCCTGCAGCTCCATTAGAGGATAATTCCAGAAACAGAAATCATCTGCCTCAGTCCAGGCTCCATTTTTAACTGCTCTATTATGTTCTCCCACATGGTGGGCGGTCTCTAACAGCAGGGCCATCACAAACTGAGCCACCGTATTTGTGCCATAGGTGGGTACATTGGTCACCACTACTTCATTCTCAGCCGCTGCTTCAGTATCGATCACATTATAGCCGGTGGCCAGAACTCCTATATATTCCAGCTCAGGCAGGGCTTCAATTGTTTCCCTGCTCAAAGGAGTCTTATTTGTCAAAAGCACCTCTGCCCCCTGAGCTCTCTCCAGAATCTTAGCCTTCGGGGTCCGCTCATAGATTTCGACCTCTCCCAATTTTTTGATGCCCTCCCAGCTTAAATCACCAGGGTTTAAAGCATAACCATCTAAAACAACTATTTTCATTTTTATAACCTCCTGCTGTAATATCTGTTACGTCAAATTTAATAGTTTTTTTAATAAAAAGCTTCTATTCCTCACCATTAATTAAATGATAACAAATAAAAGCTTAACTTTCTACAAAAATTATTTAAAAATAAGGCAGGAGGAAGGTGGAACTTCAATTTTGTGCAGTCCTTTTTCCAGATTGATTTTTTTATTTTCCACCAGCTGACCCTGAGAATTATAAATTTTAAGATTTTTATCTTTAAACTCTGTTTCTAAATCCAGCACCAGCTCCTCATTTAGAGTAGCATTAACCAGAATCAACTCCGGCGGCAGGTTTTTTCCCGGCTGAACCAGCATTTTATCATAAACAGCTATTATTTTCTGCTGATCATTTTCACTGCTGACCAGAGGATAGAGATGCCCAGGTGCAAAGGCTTTTAGTTCTCCCTCCAGCAGCACTTCCTTATATTCTTTCCAGAAGCTGAGCCAAAAATCAGCTGCTGCCAGATGTTCTTCACTTAAATCACTTAACTTCATCGAAAACTGAGGCACTGCAAATAAAACATTGAGCAGCTGCAGGGCAGCACTTTCCGGACTATCTTCCGAACTCCACATCAGCATATCCGAATGAACAGCTGTCGTTCCAGATAATAATCTTAAATCAATTGTTCCAACTCTATTGGTCACCGCATCCCCCGGACAGTCATTGACCCTAAAGATATTACCATATTTGCGCATATAGGGTCCAATATATTCCTGTCTGAATTCAATCATTATTTCTGGATTGAGCTGCTGCAGCTCTTTTCTAATCTCCAGCATTAACTTATCCACTGCCTGATCCAGAGATTCAAAATCCATCCCCGGCTCCACTTTTAAGTTACTTTCTGTTTCCTGAGCAAACTGATCAATAAAATCTAGTTTAAGTCCATCCAGCTTCCATTCTTCAACAGCCGTCTTATAGGTTTCAATTAGATAATCTCTGACCTCTGG
>JASMSZ010000081.1:0-12994 GCA_041694515.1 Halanaerobium sp. | reverse complement strand
TTTAATTAATAAATCAGATAAGCAGGAAGGATTTTTTATGCTTGCAGATATTGAAAATATTTTAAAAAAATATTATGGCTTTAGTTCTTTTAGAAAAGGACAAAAAGAGCTTATAGAAAGCATTTTAAAGGAAAAAGATACAGTTGCAGTTATGCCGACCGGATCTGGGAAGTCTCTCTGTTATCAGATTCCCGCACTTGTTTTTGATGGGGTGACGATTGTTATTTCTCCTCTGATTTCACTGATGAAGGATCAGGTAGATGCTCTAAAGGAAATGGGGATTAAAGCGACCTATATCAATAGTTCCATCGGTAATCGGGAATTAAAAGAGAGACTTACTAAGACAGCTGCTGGTGAATATAAACTGCTATATATTGCTCCGGAAAGATTAAACTCATCTCGTTTTCTTAATCTCTTACAGCAGCTTAAGATAGCAATGATTGCAGTTGATGAAGCCCACTGCGTATCTCAGTGGGGACATGATTTTAGACCCAGCTATTTAAATATTTCCCGGATTGTAGAACAATTGAATCCCCGGCCAATTTTAACTGCTTTTACGGCTACAGCGACTCCGGCAGTAAAAAA
The DNA here is from genome assembly GCA_041694515.1 of Halanaerobium sp. Taxonomy (GTDB): domain Bacteria; phylum Bacillota; class Halanaerobiia; order Halanaerobiales; family Halanaerobiaceae; genus Halanaerobium. The sequence continues at coordinate 12,409 of JASMSZ010000081.1, read as the reverse complement.
CGATATTAGTACTCAGCTTAAAATGGAGGCCCCTAAAATTTATTCCACTGGTTTTGATAGGCCAAATTTGAGCTTTAAACTGAGAAAGGGGATAGATAAGGATCAGTTTTTAAAGGATTATCTAAAAGTTAATTCAGAACAGCCGGGTATAATTTATGCTGCAACCAGAAAAGAGGTCAATAGAATTTATGAGTTTCTCTCTGATTTAAATTATGATACTGGTCGTTATCATGCTGGACTCTCAGAGGAAGAGCGGACAGCTGCCCAGGAAGATTTTATCTATGATAAGATTAAGATTGTAGTGGCTACAAATGCCTTTGGTATGGGAATTGATAAATCTAATGTCCGCTTTGTTATTCATTATAATATGCCCAAAAACATGGAATCATATTATCAGGAAGCCGGACGTGCCGGTAGAGATGGGGAAGCTGCAGATTGTATTCTGCTTTATGCTCCAGGAGACAAACATATTCAGAAATTTTTAATTGAGCAGGTAGAGTCTTCTTCTAAACGAAAAGAAGAACATTTAAATAAATTACAGCAGATGGTAGATTACTGTCATACCAGTAAATGCCTGCGCTCATATATTTTAAATTATTTTGGTGATAATGAAGTTCCTCAAAGCTGTGATAACTGCAGTAACTGTAATGATGATCGGGAGTTAAAGGATATTACAGTAGAGGCCCAAAAAATATTATCCTGTGTTTACAGACTTGATCAGCGCTGGGGGATTACTGTCACGGCAAAAGTTCTGGCTGGATCTAAAAGCCAGAAGATTTTAGAATCCAATTTTGATTCGCTGTCCACCTATAATATTATGCCTGATTACACTATTAAAGAAATAAAAAATTTAATTAATTTGCTGATTGCTGACGACTATTTAAGTCAATCAGGAGCTAAATATCCACTTTTGAAATTAAATAAAAAGTCCTATCAAATTATGAATGGTGAACTTAATATAGAAAAAAGGATGGAAAAAGAGCAGCGGAAAGTCAGTGAAGACAGTAAGCTTTTTATTATTTTAAAAGAATTAAGAAAAGAAATTTCTCAAAAGGAAGGTGTCCCTCCCTATATTATATTTCATGACAGCACTCTCAAAGATATGTGCAGGGTTCTACCACAGAATAGATCAGAAATGCTAAAGGTAAGTGGAGTGGGAGAAGTAAAATTTTCTCGCTACGGACAGAAATTTTTGGATAAAATATTAGAAAATATTAACTCATAAAAGGGTGATTATATGACTGATAAAACAAAGAAAAGTGTAATGCCAGATAAAAAAGTGTACCCATACTAAATATTTTGTATGGGTTTTTTCCACTGTTTTATTAATGACTTCACTGATTTTCTGGGAATTCAACTCTGGTTCGAGGTAGACTCTGGGGATAGTTTTCCTGGATAAATTTGATCAACTTTTCTCTTAAATAAACTCTTAATTCCCAGGCAGTTGGTGAGTCATCTGCACTGACTAAAATCCTGAGTTCCATTGATTTTTCGCTGGCGTCTGTGACCTGAACTACTTTTACTTTTCCATCCCAGAGTTTATTATTTTCTAAGAGTCGATCTAGTTCTTCTCTAATTGCATCAACCGAGATGGTATAATCAGTATATAAAAAGACCGTTCCCAGAATAAAGGAAGACTTTCGGGTCCAATTCTGAAAAATATTATCAATAAAATATGTTGTAGGCACTACTAATCTTCTGCGGTCCCAGACCTTAACTACTACATAGGTTAAATTTATTTCTTCAATCCAACCCCATTCACCATTAACGATTACAACATCCTGGACTCTAATTGGCTGGGCAATGGCAAGCTGAATTCCGGCAATAATTGAAGCAATAATCTTTTGAGCCGAAAAACCAATTATAATACTGGCAACACCGGCAGAGGCAAAAAGACTAATTCCAACCTGTCTAATCGAATTAAAAGTCATTAAGGCTGCTGAAACTGCAATAAAAATAATTAAAACTTTAATTACTCTTTCCAGAATTCTGTATTGAGTATGTATTTTTCTGGCACGCAAATTATTGCTGGCCTCAATTTTATGAGTGTCGTCAAGATAAAGCCTTATCAAGTGCATTAGTCTCATTAGAAACCAGCTGATAAAAAAGATAATAGTAATTCTAAAAAAATGATTTAAAAAATTTAAAATTTCATTACTCTGTTCCAAATAATAAAAAGGAATTAGAAGAGCTGTATTTAGAAACAAATAAAATAAAGGTACTTTAAGGTTGCTTCTGATCTGTTGATATCGTTTTTGGCTTAAATTTTTTAAAATAAACCTGGTTGAATAGAGCAGAAAAAAATAAATAGCGCTAAATGCAGCCAAAGAAATTAAAAAGTTAATATACATTAGTTTATCACCTCTTTCAATTACTCTAATTATAAATCCTGAAGATAATAATTTCAAATAATAGACTTTAAATAGTTTTGGTTAAACAATAATAAAAATAACTCATGTTTAAAAATAATACTGGGAAGATAGTTGAATAAAGTTTTGAAAAAATTTAATTATAATATCTTCAAATTGATTATGATTTCAATAACAATTACAATTATATCTGAGATTTCTTTACTTTTTTTAATTCAGTATATTGAACCACAGGAATTTCTATTTAAAAAGTTAGTCCATCCTGAAGATTTAACGGAGTTAGAAAATAAACTGTTAAATTTTATTTAAAGCGAAAGCAGCCGGTCTATATAATAGAAGATATTTCTAAAATGAGCTTGAAAGATTAAACGGTTACCGCAGATATCCAATCAGTGTCATAGTTGCTGATTTAGATAATCTTAAAATTGTTAATGATACCATGGGATATAAAATTGGAGATGAATACATAAAAACTGCAGCTGGAATATTCAAGAATGTTTTAAGAAGTGAGGATATCGCTGCCAGAATTGGTGGAGATGAAATAAAATAGCAGTTATACTTCCAGAAACAGAAGAAGATGAGGTTGAGATGATCTGCAGCCGGATTGAAGACAAAAGGAAAAAGATAAAAAATGCTGATAATGAATTCAAAAATTTATAAAAGTAAAATTAAATAATTTTTTGATAACACTTTTCATTAGTTTTAGTTATATTTAACAAAATATAACACTTTTCAATCTATATTCAAAACTATGTCAAAATGAACTCAAAAGGTATTTAAAATTGAAAAGAGTATAATTTTATGCTATAATTTAATTGTAGTGAAGAGTTGCCAGAAAGCGGAGAATTACTGAAGATCATCTACAGTATTTTTTCAACAAAATGGAAAAGTAATAAGAAATTTATTTTGTTTTAAAATTCGTGTTAACAGCACAGGAAGGATTTGGTAGTTATGATTTCATTGAGTAGTGCCAGGAATTTGGTAGAAGAGGTCAGAGGAGAAGAAATGCCCTTAATTTACACTAATTTAACCCTGCATGATTGGGTTAGAGAAGGCGTTATTTCTTATATGGAAATTAATGATGGAAAGGCTCTATATCCTGATATTGTAACCACAGAAATTTTAACTGCGTTAAAACTGAAGGAAAAGTACAGTCTTTCTGAAATTGCTGAAGCCAGAGAATGTCTGGAACTGGACAGTGGTAATCCTGGTCAAATCTCAGAGGATGAGTTAATAAGGTTGGTAAACTGCAGTAAACTATTCAATGATAAAAAATTGACAACTAAACTATCATTAAAACATATAGAAAAATTAGAGACTATAAAAGAACTAATAGATGACCTGCTGAAAGAGAAAAATCATTTAGAAGTAGTAGAGGATTATTTAAAAGAATTTCTAAAAGCAGAAAAAGAATTAAAAAAAGTTAAACAAAGAAAAGAAATGAAATATGTATCTTAGAAAATCTACGACCAATAGTAATATTGGTCTTTTTTTTTTACAAATATATCAGATAATTAGAGGAAGAATTTAATATTTAAAGAATAATATTTATAGACACTGCTCTTAAATTGCTATTTAAAGAAAGGAGAAAATATGAAAAATATAGTTACTTTTACTTTAAATCCGACTATTGATAAAAATTCGAGTGTAGATCATGTTAAGGCAGAAGATAAACTTTACTGTGATAAACCGATCTTTGAGCCAGGTGGTGGGGGGATTAATGTTTCTAGAGCTATCAAAAAACTCGGAGGAAGTTCTTTATTACTCTATACTTCTGGTGGTTTTACCGGTAAAAAACTGGATAAACTGCTGGCAGAAGAAGAACTTAATAAAAAAGTGATAGAAATTGAAGCAGAGACCAGAGAAAATCTAATAATTACTGAAAAAACATCAAATCTGCAGTATAGATTTGGGATGCCAGGTCCTGAGATCAATGATCAAGAATATGAAAATATATTTAAAGTACTGTCTGGATTAGAACCTTTTCCTGATTATCTGGTTATTAGCGGCAGTATTCCTGAGGGAGTAAGTGATGATATTTATGCAGAAATGGCAGAATTTGCTAAAAAGAAAAAGGCGAAAGTAATAGTTGATGTTTCCGGACCCCCTTTAAAATCAGTGATTAAAGAAGGAATTTTTTTAATTAAACCAAATCTTGGGGAGTTTCAGGATTTTGTTGGAAGAGAACTAAAAAATGAAGAGGAAATAAAAGAGGAAGCTCTTAAACTGGTTGAGGATAAGTCATGCCAGGTGATTGTAATTTCAATTGGAGCTGGTGGGGCCCTGTTGGTTGCAGATCAGAAAGCAGAATTTATGCGTCCTCCGACTGTTCCCATTAAAAGTAAAGTAGGGGCAGGAGATAGTATGGTGGCAGGATTAGTATTGAGTCTGGCCAGAGGAGATAGTCTAAAAAATTCTTTTCACTACGGGCTGGCTGCCGGTTCCGCAGCAGTAATGACTCCAGGAACTGAATTATGTACTAAAGAAGATACTGATAGATTATTTAAAAAAATGGTGAAAAACAGATTGTAAAAAAAAGAAGAAAAAGAAATTTAGCTTTTTCTAAAAAAAGACAGTAGTCTAATTTTCTTAAAAACATTGATCTTGATGATTAATTATTGATTTTTAAATATAGAACAGTCTCCTATCAGCGGGGCTGTTTTTTTATGCATATTAAAGTTAAGTGTTAAATATGGAAAATTAAATTTTAATTATTGTCCAGTATGTTATATACTTAACTAGCATTTGTAAAAAAATCCAAAATTGCTTTTAAAGTAAGGAGGCAGATTTAGAAATGAATCAAGATCAAAATAACAGCGAAAATTTTAACAAGAACCTGGAAAATAATGATTTAAAAGAGCAGCTTAATAGTATTAAATCATTTATGCAGAAATATCTGGGTGGAATCAGTATCTGGATAATTGTAATTGTAGTTATCACTCTCTGGGCTGCTCAGGGGTTATACACAATTAATGAGCCAGAAGTTGGTCTGGTCAAAAGGTTTGGTAAACATGTGCGGACAGTTGGACCAGGACTGCACTATCACATTCCCGCACCAGTAGAAACAGCAATTCCAGTTGATGTAAAATCGGTTCGTAAAATTGAGGTGGGGTATGAAACGATATCACCTCCACCCAATCCGAAATACAGATCAAATAAAGAAGAGGCATTGATGCTGACAGCTGATAACAACATAGTCCATATTGAATTTGCCGTACAGTATAAAATACAGAATGCTGAAAACTATGCCTTTAATGTCATAGATGCCAGGACTTTGCTGAAAGAAATGGCTGAGGCGGTAATGAGAGAAGAGGTAGCTAAAACTAACTTTGAAGATATTATAACTACCTCCAGAGGAGAAATAGCACAGAATGTTCACACTGGACTGCAGAAGCTTGTAAACACCTATGATACAGGAATGATGGTGGAAAATGTAAAATTACAGGATGCAAATCCACCTCAGCCGGTAACAGCAGCTTTTGATGATGTAAATAGTGCCAAAGAAAACAAGGAAAATTATATTAATCAAGGCAATGCCTATGCTAATGAAGTAATACCTCAGGCAGAAGGAAAGGCCGCTCATGTAATAAATAGCGCTGAAGCGTATAAAGAGGAAAAAGTTGCTCGAGCCCAGGGTGATGTGGCTAAATTCAAAAATGTTTTAACTGAGTATAGGATGGGTAGTAAAGAAGTTACCAGAACCAGACTTTATATTGAAGCAATCGAAGAAGTTTTACCAAACACAGAAAAAATCATACTCCCTAAAAATGAGGAAGGAAATTCTGTTTTAAAATTACTTGACTTAAATAAATTGAGAAATACCGGAGGTGAGAGTAAATGAAAAAATTACTAACTTTTTTAGTGGTGATTTTAGTTATCGTGCTGGCTTATAACTTTTTTACTTTTACTGTTGATGAAACTAAAACAGCAGTTGTTAAACAGTTTGGTGAGGTAGTAAAGATTTCTAAAGAGCCGGGGCTGCATTTTAAAATGCCCTTTGTTCAAAATGTTCTCTATCTTGAAGATAGAATTTTATCCTATGATATAGAACCACGAAAACTGATTACCTCTGATAAAAAGCATCTGCTGGTTAATAACTATGCACTCTGGAAAATTGATGATCCACTAAAATTTGTGCAGTCAATGAGTGGACTGCGAACTCTAGCCCAGAGCAGGATTGATGATATAGTTTATTCCAATCTCCGCAATAAACTGGCTTCAGAGACTTTTAATAATATAGTCTCCGAAAAAAGAATTGCTTATCTCAATTCAATAACTGAGAAGAGTAGAAAGCAGTTAAAAGATTATGGAATTCGCTTAATAGATGTAAAAATTAAAAGAGCGGATTTACCTCAGGCTAACGAAGAAGCAGTTTATGAAAGAATGTCTTCAGAAAGAAAACAGAGAGCTAAGCAAATAAGGGCTCAGGGTCAGAGGGAATCTGAGATTATTAAAGCTGAGGCTGATAAAGAAGCTGAAATAATTGGTGCTCAGGCTGAAAAGAAAGCTCAGGAACTAAGAGGACAGGGTGATGCTAAGGCACTGCAGGTTTATAGTGATGTCTATAGTCAGGATACTGAATTCTATAAATTTTGGCGCAGTCTGCAGTCCTATAAGAACTCTCTTAAAGAAAAAACTACTATCATTCTTTCCGAGGATATGGAATATCTAAAATATCTAAATCCTGCAAATTAAAGAATATATGATTTTCTATATTTATCTGCCCTTCTCTTTTTGAGGAGGGCTTTTAAATTATATTTAAAAATGTTATGATTAGATTAGTGTTTTAAAAACCATATATCTAGTAGGGAGGAGCTAAAAAATGAGCAAGAAAAATTTAGACTGGGAAAACCTTGGTTTTGAATATCATGAGACAGATAAGAGGTACATAGCAAATTATAAAAATGGTGAGTGGGGTAAGGGAAAATTGATTTCTGACCCCAATGTAGTGATTAATGAGAGTGCAGCTGTTTTACAGTACTGTCAGCAGGTATTTGAGGGCTTAAAGGCCTTTACTACTAAAGATGGAAGTGCAGCAACTTTCAGACCGGATTTAAATGCAGAGCGGATGCTGGATTCGGCAGAGGGATTACAAATGCCGTCTTTTCCTAAAGAAAGATTTTTAGAAGCAGTTGATCAGGTAGTGGAAGCAAATCTGGACTGGGTGCCACCATATGGTACAGGAGCTTCTCTTTATCTGCGGCCATTTATTTTTGGATCTAAAGATGTGATTGCTATTAAACCTGCAGAAGAGTTTCAGTTTAGACTTTATGCAACTCCAGTTGGACCTTACTTTCAAGGGGGAGTAAATCCTCTTACTCTTAGAGTCAGTAAATATGATCGGGCAGCTCCCCGCGGTACAGGCCATCTTAAGGCAGGTCTAAATTATGCCATGAGTTTAAATACTACTGTAGAAGCTCACGAAGAAGGCTATGATGAAAATCTATTTTTAGATGCTGCCACCAGAACCTATGTTGAAGAAAGTGGTGGAGCCAATATTATTTTCATTACAGAAGATAATGAGTTGGTGACACCAAAATCAAGCTCTATTCTGCCTTCAATAACTAAAAGATCTATTCTCTATCTGGCTGAAAATTATCTTGATTTAAAGGTTACCGAAAGACCTGTTAAGCTGGAGGAAGTTGAGGACTTTGCTGAGGCCGGCCTCTGTGGTACAGCAGCTGTAGTTTCTCCTGTGGGTAAGATAGTTAATGGAAATCAGGAGATTACTTTTCCCAGTGGAATGGATAATATGGGACCAACAATCAAAAAAATATATAAAACCCTAACTCAGATGCAGCTGGGGGTTATTGATGTTCCAGAAGGCTGGATCAGAAAAATTAAATAATGAATAAAAAAATTATTGTTAAACATAAAATTAATTAGGAGTGTTATGATGAATGAATCAATGAAAGAATTATACGAGAAATCAATAGAGGTTTTAAATGAAAGAGGAGTAACTCTTGCAGATATTGCTGAGCTTGTTAAAAGACTGCAGGAACCATATAATCCTGATATTAAACTAGAAGTCTGTTATCAAAACGTTGATGCTGTTTTGAAAAAGCGGGAGGTTGCTCATGCAATATTAACCGGAATTGCTCTGGATCAGCTGGCTGAGAAAAAAGAGCTGCCAGAACCAATTCAGAGTATTATAGACACAGATGAGGGACTTTACGGAATTGATGAGATTATCCCACTTTCAATTGTTAATCTTTATGGAACAATCGGTCTGACCAGTTATGGCTTTTTAGACAAAGAAAAAATTGGAATAATTAAAAAACTTGATACTAAAAAAGACGGCAAGGTGAATACCTTTTTAGATGATCTTGTGGCCGGAATTGCTGCTGCAGCTGCCAGCCGTTATGCTCATGGGGACGGGAAGTGAATAAAATGGCATAATTTAATCATTTTAAAAGGAATTTTCTTTTAAATAGATAATATTAATAATAGAACTTAAATAATAAAGGGAGGTTTTATAATGCATAATACTGAATTTATTGAGACCTTTGATTCTCAGAAACTCTTTTTGCAGAGGGATCTGGTTGCTGATCCAAAAGCTGTTTTAATTATTGTTCACGGCTTAAATGGACATCAGGGCAGATATGATTACCTTGCCGGCAGACTAAATGGAGAGGGTTTTTCTGTTTACAGATTTGATAATCGGGGTCACGGAAGATCTGATGGTGCTCAGTCCTATATTGAAGACTTCAATACTTATCTTGATGATGCTGACACTGTATATGAGCTGGTAAAAAAAGAGAATCCTGACTTACCCATCTTTATGCTTGGACACAGTATGGGTGGCTTTATTGCAGCAGGTTATGATGTTAAATATCCAGATAAATTAGCTGGGCAGATCATAAGTTCTGCTGCCACCAATAAACTGGATGCCTTCAGTGAATTAGAAGATCTGAGCCTTGAAGATAATCCTGAGATGAAGCTGCCAAATGAATTGGGTGAATTTATTTCCAGATCAGATTATGTAGTGGATGATTACGAAAAAGATCCCTATGTGTCAAAGTTTATTACCCTTAAATTAATGAAGGTTGTTTTTAATGAAGGAATACCCTGGCTGATTGATAATTTTGATCAATATGATTGCCCTGTATTAATTCTTCATGGTGAGGGTGATAAAATAGTTGATCCAAGCTGTTCAGAAAAGTTTTATGATTTAATTACTTCGAAGGATAAGGACTTAAAAACCTATCCTGAACTCTATCATGAGATATTAAATTCTGAAGAAAAAGAAACGGTGATCAATGATATTTTAGACTGGCTGGAGGAAAGGACAGATGTCAGGATTGACTTAAAACCAGAATAATAGCCAAAATATACTACCGACTGCTTTTTGTTAAGTGGTCGGTTTTTAAAAATTATGAAGTTTAAACAAGTTGCTGATGAGCAGAAAAAGGACATCGGTAATGGCTTTTACATGGATGATTATGTTTTTAAGTTAAGATTGATTAAGCAGGAAACGACCGATCTTTAACGAAGATTTTATTAAGAAATCAAAAATGGAAAGGTAATAGAAGTAAATATAGAAGATAGCTATTATAATATGAAAGAAAAGATAGAGCCTCATTTTGAGATAATAGAGCTTGCAGAAAATGCAGCAGAGATTGATGAAAAATTAGCTGCAGCTTAAAAAGATTTATAAATAGCCCTTCCTTTTGCTGGGATATCTAATTCCAGATAATTTTTACCTGCACCAGCTTCTTTTATCTCAATTTCTTCTCCAATTTTCTTCTCATCAGATGAGTAGACACAGATAAATTTTTCGCCTGGCAGCTGAATTTCACTGTCAATTAAAACTTTTGTTTTTTGGGCTTTTTCTAATTCACAGTTTATTGCTAATAAAAATTCATCCTGACTGAAGATCCTTGACCAGGCAATAATTTCTCTGCATCTTGTTTGATCTGCTTGAGGCAGGTGGAAATTGTTAGTTTTTAGTTCTGATATTTCCCTTAAATACTGCCTGCCCAATCTGAGGTGGATATACTCGTTTCTAAGTTCAGCCAGTTTTTCCATTTCCTTATATACAGGATGTTCCCTGTTAAAAAAGCTTTTGTTTCGGGTTCTAAATGCACCAAACTCTCCCCCAAACATTGATTCTCTAACATACTTGTCATGGTCTCCACTGCCGTCAAATCCCTGTTCAGTTCCATAATAGATGCAGGGGAACCCCAGCGGTGAAAAAGTTTAAGAAGACAGCATTTTTAAGAAGAGGGGCTGTTTTTTTATCTGCTGTAAAACGCTCCTTATGCTGAGGCTTATATACCATATCATGGTCATCAAACATTGTAATGACTCTTTTATGATACCACTGGTTTTCACCTTCACTTAAAACCTGTTAAAGTGCCGCCGATCCATTTTTCTCCACTGTCCAGCCAGTTCTGCTTATCTTTATCTGTTTTCAATGCATTTTCATAATCAGTTTTCTCCTCATAGAGAGGATATTCTTTTTCAGATGCAAATCTATCTACAAGCAGAAAATAAAAAATCTGTTCATCCCATGCTTCCGGCGATTTTTGATATTCTCTTGTTTCAGTAATTTCTTTTAAATTAAATTCCTGTATACTTTTCATAGTCTGCCTCTTTATGTTTTATGTTTATAATTTACATTATTTTATCTATATTATTTTATTGTTATCTATTAATTATATTCTTCAAAATTATTACTTTTCCTCCTTTAAAGAACTGTTTAATTAGAGGTGAAATAAAGGAATAGATTTCTTTTTGAAGAATAATTATAATAGAAAAAAATTTAACTAAGAGTAGAAGGGATAAAATGAATTTTGTATTTTGGGGACAGACTTTAATGTAATTTTATCAGCATATTATTCCTTATACTGAAATGAGAGGTGTTAATTATGGAAAGTAAAAAAGATAAATTTATCGAAATGTTTAATGAACTCTATGAACATCTAAAAGAAGTTAATGACTGGGAGACTTCTTTTTACAGTCTGCTGTATAAAGGCCGAAAAAATGATTATATAATTAAAAAGTACAGAGATGAACTTGACACGGTAAGGAAAGTTAGAAACTCGATTGCCCACAACAATGAATATTATTTTTTACCCAGCAGCTCCTTATACACTTTATTAGAAGAAATTTTAGAAAAAGTAATAGATTCTCCTAAAATTATTGATTTTATTGATGATAATTTAATGGTAATAAAAGAAGATAACTCAATAATTAAAACAATAAAAGATATGAATAAATATGACTATACTCAAATTCCAGTAGTAGATCAAAAGGGAAAGTATATTGAATTACTGACCACAAATACGATCATTAGATGGATGGGAGATTTAAAGTCAGATCAGGGCGGTAATCTGATTATTGAAGATGCTCAAATAAAAGAAGTTGTAAAATATGCAGAAGAAGATGAAGTCTGCGAATTTATTTCTAAAGACAGCAAACTGGATATCTTAATTGATAAGCACGAGTCAATTATTAAAGCGGGAAATAAAATTGATGCTTTTTTAATAACTGAAAACGGAAAAAAAGAGGAAGTACTGCAGGGGATTATTACTGGCTGGGAAATACCAGAAATTTACAATAAGTTAAATATTTAATCTAATTTTTTTAAGACTTAAACTCTTCTTTTTGCTTCCAAATAAATATTTTGTCTGCTGCCAATAATAATTATTAAGCAAATCTTATTATCTTCTAAAATTTTAAAAATAGCTCGATATTGTCCGTCATTTAGTGAAAATTTAAATCATCTTTTACAGAATTGATAATTTCAATTGTATAATCAGTCATCTAGATTAATACCTTCTTCCGCAGCGAAGTCTCTTAGGTTTTGAGTGTTCCCGTTCTTATATTCTTTTTCTGCATAGGAGGCTAATTCTACCAGTGGGTCTTCAATAGCTCGGGTTAATTCTACTTTGCCCGGGCTTAAATTCATAAAGAGAATATCTTATGGAATGATGATTTGTGTTGAAATTAATAGGAGTTTATTTTATTTAATAAAAATATCGGCATTCAGCCAGAGGGCGCCCCGAAGGAAGTACTCTTGGGGTGCAAGCCCATCT
>JASMSZ010000080.1:0-20224 GCA_041694515.1 Halanaerobium sp. | reverse complement strand
CCTTCTTTACAGGCAGCCTCAGCTGCAGTCATTCCCTTAACCGACTGATAAATATTTTGATCAAGAGGATAACCACCATTACTGGTAATTACAATATCTGCCGGTTTAGCATCAACCCCGGCCAGAGAATCAACAAATTCTGTTCCTTTAAGATGTGCTTTTTCTCTGTGGCCGGCAAAGGCATTGATTACTTTCTTATCTGCATCAATGACAACATTTAAAATAAAGGCCAGTCCTGCTGCTTTGGCCGCATACAGCATATCCTGATGCATTGGGTTTCCCTCTAAATTACCTGTTCTGGCATTGGCACTATCGATAAATTCTGCACAGTGGTTGGCCAGAACTGTAGTTTTACTGGCTACACCGGGCAGCACACTTTTACGGCCGCCGGAAAATCCGGCAAAAAAGTGAGGCTCAATAAAGCCTTCGGCAACTAATAAATCTGCATCAACTGCTGTTTTATTTAAAATCATATCTCCACCAGAGGGAAGCTGGCCCAGATTAACCATCTGTGACTGGTCTCGACTGTTATGCATTTCAATATTGACAGTTTTAACTATCTCTTCCCCATACTTGTCTTTTAATTCCGCTTCTGTTGAAGCTCGATGAAAACCAGTTGCAACCAAAATCGTTATTTCTGCCTCAGGAGCAGTCCTCCGTATTTCCTCTATCAGAATGGGCATCGTAATATGACTGGGAACAGGCCTTGTGTGATCACTTGAGATAATTACAATCTCTTTTTTACCTGGGGCCAGCTCTGACAATCTTTTACTGGCAATTGGATTTTCCACTGCCTCTTTAACAATTTCAGTTTCAGATTTTTCTGCCTCAAATTTATGAGCTTGAGATAATAAAATTCCATTAAGCTGATCTTCCTCTACTTCTAGCTCTAACTCCCTGCTTCCAAAAGGAAATTTAATCTGTTTCATTATAAAATTCACTTCCTTTTCTAAATTTATTGGTACCATTATTGGTACCAGGTACAAAAAGGCCTTTTTGTACCTGGTACAAGTGAAATTTTTCTTAAATTAATCCTCCAGATCAAAAATTTTACCGGGATTCATAATATTATTTGGATCAAAGGCTTTTTTGATTCCGCGCATTAAATTAAGCTCAGCCGGATCCAGCATCATTTCCATATACTTTTTACGCTTGGAGCCGATACCGTGCTCACCACTTAAAGCACCACCGAGTTCTTTAGTTGCCTGATATAAATCTGCCAGTGCTTCTTCTTCAATCTCAAACCATTCTTCCATTGAATGATCAGGATTTTTAACCAGAGTTGCATGTAAGTTACCATCACCTGCATGGCCGTAACAGGGGATCTGAATATCATGTTTTTCACTAATCTGATCAAGATAGGGCATTAATTTAGGTATGTTAGCTGTGGGCACCACAATATCCTCCAGACTCTGATGAGGACTTACCACTTTAAAGGCTTCAGCAATATTCCGGCGCACACTCCAGATCCGCTCCCGGGTGGTGTGATTATCTGCCACATAAACCTCAATTGCATCATTGTCCAGGCAGAGTTCGCCAATTGTTTCACTATCCGCGTTCACTACATCTTCCTTATTACCATCAACCTCTATTAAAAGCATAGCACCTGCATCCTGATAGGGCAAATGCTCATTTAAATATTCACAGGATGTTTTAACCGAAAGCTTATCCATAAATTCGATACTGGTCGGGATAATTCTTCCTTCTGTCATAATCTTGGGTACTGTAGAAATCGCTGCTGCTTCATCCTTAAAAAGCGCTAAAAGTCCTACCCTCTGAGTTGGTTTTGGCAGCAGTTTAATGATTGCCTTAGTTACTATACCTAAGGTACCCTCTGAGCCTACAATCAGCTGTTTTAGGTCATAACCGGTTACATCCTTAACTCTTTTACCGCCAAGCTGAACAATATCTCCAGTTGGAGTTACAACTTCAAGTCCCATTACATAGCGTCCGGTAACACCATATTTAACAGCTTTACCTCCACCAGCATTTTCGGCAATATTACCACCAAGAAAACAGGTTTCTACACTCATTGGATAACCGGCAAAAAAGAGCCCACTTTCCTCGAGCATTTCGTTAACACTATTGGTAATTACACCAGGTTCTAAAACCATCATCAGATTATCATAATCTATTTCTATAACCTTATCCATATTTTCCACTGAAATTACAATCCCACCGTGATCGGGAATAGCTCCCCCGGAAAGTCCACTGCGGGCACCGGATGGTGTTACCGGAATCAGTTCTCGATTGGCCAGCTTCATCACTGCTGCAATTTCTTCAGCTGTATTTGGTGTTAAAACAACCTCAGGCATGTGTGCATACTGTTCTGCCGGGGTTTCATCATGAGAATAAGCTTCAATCTTTTCTTGATCAGTCATCACATTTTTTCCGCCAACAATTTCTCTTAATTCTGTTAAAATTTCCTCAGTTACAGGATTATACTTCATTATTTAACCTCCTCAGCCAGCTGCTTGTTCAGTTCAGGTATGATTTCAAAAAGATCTCCCACGATTCCAAAGTCTGATACTTTAAAGATATCTGCATCAGGATCTACATTAACTGCAATAATATTTTCGGAAGTTTTCATTCCAGCCAGATGCTGAATAGCCCCGGAAATACCGACTGCAAAGTAGAGTTTAGGAGTAACTGTTTTACCACTTAAACCTACCTGATAGGGATAGCTGATCCAGTCTCTGTCAACTGCATCCCGGGAAGCACCAACTGCTCCCTCAAAATAGCCGGCAAGTTCTCTAATCATAGCAAAGTTTTCGCCTTTTTTAAGTCCCTTACCTCCAGCTGCAACTACATCTGCATCCTGGATATTAACTGCATCACCTTCATTTTTGCGGAAACCGAGCTTTTTAACTCGACCATCTAAGAGTGAGCTGTCAAGTTTAAGATGTACTATCTCACCTGTCCGGCTTTCGTCTTTTACGGCCGGTTTTGTTGAATGAGGTCTTACTGTTGCCATCTGTGGTCTGTGATTAGGTGTTTTAATTGTGGCTAAAATATTACCACCAATTGCAGGTCTGGTCTGCAGTAAGTTACCTGTATCTTCTTCAATATCTAAGTCCGTACAGTCAGCTGTTAAACCAGCATTAGTTCTAATAGCTATATAGGGCATTACAGTTCTCCCCATGGTTGTAGCTGCTGCCAGAATAATCTCCGGCTTATATTCTTCTATTAAATCCTGAAGAACATTACTGTAGTTTTCAACAATAAAGTCCTTTAAAGCGGGAGCATTCATTAATAATACTTTATCGGCTCCACTTTTAATCAATTCTTCTGCCCGCTGATCTGAAATCTGATCACCCAGAATAACTGAAACAAGTTCTTCGTCCAATTTATCTGCTAATTTGCGCCCTCTGCTTAATAACTCAAATGATACTTCTTTAATTTCCCCATCTCTTGCTTCTCCAAGAGTCCATACACCTTTATACTCCATTTATATAACCCCCTATACCAATTCTTTTGCTTTTAAGTAGTCAATTAACTTAGATACTGCCTCTTCTACATTACCATCTTCTCTGACATCGATGATTGTTCCCCCTCTGGTCACCTTGGGATGGTCAATGTTGACCACTCTGGTCGGTGAACCCTGTAAACCGAGATATTCTTCTTTCAGATCCAGGTTTCCTAAATTCCACTGTGGAATTTCAACCTTACGTGAGCGCTGCTTTCCTCTTAAGGTCGGCAGGCGGGGGAATGAAATTTCCTTGACAACTGTCAGTAAAGCCGGCAGCGGCAGTTCAAGTTTTTCGTAGCCGTCTTCTACCATTCTCTCAACTATAATCGAATCCTGTTCCACATTAGTATAATTGACTTCTTCGTCCTCAACTAAATTTAGATCGACTACCTTTGAGGTATAGGTCGAAAGTGTCAGGTCAAGCCAGGATGCAATACCCGGGCCAACCTGGCCGGTGTCTCCATCTGTTGCTCTTTCTCCTGCTAAAATTAAATCAAAATCGCCAATTTCGCGAATTGCTTCCGATAAGGCATACGAGGTGGCCCAGGTATCTGAACCGGCAAACTCTCTCCCGGAAAGCAAAATACCATCATCACAGCCCATAGCAATTGCTTCTTTTAAAGCTTTGTCAGCACTTGGCGGGCCCATTGTAATCACCGTAATTTTACCACCATATTTTTCTTTCAGCTGAATCCCTGTTTCAATTGCATAAAGGTCAAGCGGATTAATAATACTTTCTACCCCTTCTCGTTTCATTGTCCCTGTTTCTTCATCCATTTTTACATTACTTGTCTCTGGAACCTGTTTAATTGGAATAACTATATTCAATTTCTTTACCTCCCTATGTAAAATTCATTTTGGTTTGATGGTCAGACCATCTGTCCCATATTAATAATTCTTTCTCAATTCTAAAACTCCTGCAAGAATTTAAAATTATTACACTACAGAAGTTTTAAAACGATCCAGCAGTGCTTATTTTAGGCTAAAATATACCGGGTAGAACAAATTATATGATGATCAGACCATCAGTACTCTATTATATTATTTCAACATTCAAACCATTATACCTGCCCTTATTTCGCTGATTTAACCAAATTTATAACTTAACCTTCAATTTCTTTATTTATTAACTTTTCTACATAATCTAAATGGTTCCGCATTTCTGCTCCAGCTTTTTCTGGATCATGATTCTTTAAAGCCTTAAAAATTTGCTGATGCTGTTCGGCAAATTCAGACATAGTTTCCTTTTTGGAAACCAGTTTAGTTCTTGTATTCTTAATATGAAAATCCATTGCTTCCGAAATCGAGCGCATAAAAAACAGCAGCACCTTATTCCCACTGGCCTGGGCTATAGTATAATGAAACATTTTATCTGCCTTAATACTTTCTTCTTCATAACCGGAACTGGAAAGCAGATCATCTATGTAAGACTGCATTTCCTCAATTTCTGCTGCAGTTGCTCTTTCTGCTGCCAGTTTAACACAGTCAATCTCCAAAACTCTTCTTAATTCTAATAATTCTTCCGCCACATTATCATTTAAAAGCAGAATGAGAGAAAGTGGATTAAAAAAGTCTTCATCAAAAGAGTCACGAATAAAAGTTCCCTCACCCGGCCTGCTTTCGATCAATCCGATCATCTCCAGAGCACTAAAAGCCTCTCTGATTGAAGCTCGACTGACCCCCAGGTCTTTTTTTAATTGTCTTTCTGAAGGCAGTTTATCCCCTTTTTTTAGTTCTCCCTCATAAATCAATTCTCTTATTTGTTCAATAATCTGTTCATAGACTTTATTATTTTTAATCTGTTTAAATTCCATTATCTTTCCCCCAAAAATTAAATTGCTAAATTTTTCTTAATATAAGTATACATCGCCGGCAGAGCTTTTTCAATTAATAAGCAGGTTTATCAGTAAAAATATAGAAATAATAGAATAAGAATTAATTTATACTTATTTTAGAAAAAACATCAAAAGGAGAAAATTTATGAATAAAAATAAATTGGCTTTATTTTTGCTGCTGCTTTCCCTAATCCTTATTTTCACCTTAAATACTACTGCCCAGAATTTAAAAATTCATTTTATTGATGTGGGACAGGGTGACTCAATTTTGATTGAAGAAGCTGGAGGACAAAATATTCTGGTTGATGGTGGTGATCGGGCAGACAGAATTACAGCCGGGATAATCAATTATCTCAAGAATCAAAATGTAAAAAAACTGGATTATATTATCAGCACTCATCCTCATGCTGATCACATTGGTGGCTTAGTTGATATCATTGATATATTCGAAGTTGAAACCGTACTGGACAGCGGTAAATTACATACTTCTAAAACCTATGAAAATTATTTAATCAAAATTGATCAGGAAAACATTAATTTTGAAACTCCTCGCAGGGGAGATAAATTTAAAATTGGAGAAAGTGAACTTCATTTTTTACATCCTGATCAGAATTTAGATGATTATGATTTGAATAATTCTTCTCTGGTTTTTGTGCTCAAATTTGGGGAGCAGAATTTTTTGTTTACTGGAGATATTGAAGAAAAAGTGGAAAGAAAACTGCTAAAAGAAAATCCTGAGCTCAAAGCTGATTTGATTAAAGTACCCCATCACGGCAGTGAAACTTCTAGTTTTGACGGCTGGATAAAAAGTATTAAGCCAAAAGCTGCAGTAATTCAGGTCGGAAAAAATCATTACGGCCATCCAGCAGCAAGTGTAATAGAACTTTATCAAAATCAGGGGACACGAGTTTACAGAAATGATTTAAATGGCAATATTGTAGTTACCGCTGATGGCAGAAATTATACTGTAAAAGTTGATCAGAGTGCAGATAATAGCAAGACCGGCACAGAAACCAATGCTGAAACTAAAAATACTGCTGCAGAGAAAATAGATTCACAAGCCAAAAATAAAGCTGAAAGCAGCAGCTTAATTAATATCAATACTGCCAGTGCTGCTGTTTTAGATCAACTCTGGGGAATCGGGCCAGCAACTGCCAAAAAAATTATAAATTACCGCGAAAAAAATGGACCTTTTAAACAAATTGAAGAAATAAAGAAAGTTGACGGAATTGATGATGGTAAATTTGGACGCTGGTATGATAAAATAACAGTAGAATAAAAAAATAAACGTTTGGTACCAGGTACAAGTGATTTAAATCACTTGTACCTGGTACCAATATATAAAAAATGAAAGGATGATTTGATGAAGGTAACAGTTGATAAAATTGAAAACGGAATGGCCAGACTTTTAATTAGACCTCAGGAAAAAGAAGACTTTTTGCTGCCAGTTGAAGAACTTCCAGCTAAGACAGCAGAAGGCAGTATTTTAGAAATTAATTTTGAACTTAAAGAAGATGAAAAACAGGCTGCCGAAAAAAGAGTCAGCAGCCTGTTAGATAAGCTTAAAAACAAAAAGAGCTGAGATTATCAGCTCTTCTTTTTTTATTGAAATTTAATTTTAGTTTAATATATTTTCGGAGAAAGGCTGTGTCTTAAGTCAAGCGATAGATTATTAACTGCAGCTCTAGAACTCTGATCCAGAACAAATTTCAGATCAAAAGTTATTCTCTGCTCACCATTTTCTCCATTAAATTTAGCTGAAGTAGAATTTAAATTCTGCCATTCGAAATCACTTTGATCACTTTTTTTGATCATAGCGTTAGAATTTAAATTTCTATTATTTAAACGCAGATGCCAGTCAGCATTACTTAAAACTTCAATCGTCAAAGCTTCTTCCAAAATAATTTCTCTACTTCCATCATAATTATCCATTAAAAATGCATAATTAATATTGGGCTTTTCGATTATCTCAAGCCTCTGAAAAATAGGTATATTAACCTTTACTGAAACTCTGGCTTCACGTTTGAGCTGCTGTTCTTTATCAGGAGCCGCCTCAACCAGATCAGCTGTAGCTAAAAGACTTAAAGTCAAAAACAAAAAGACAAAAATCATTATACCACTAAATCTAAACTTAACTTTCATTATTTCCTCCTTTTAGCAGCCGGCTATCTCAAGTTGAGATCCTTAGCTTTGTGTCCCTACCTCACGATAAGTTTACCTTTATTAAAAAGAGCTATTAACCCTTCTATATATCTGTATTATATCAAGATAAGTAAATTTTTGTCAAGTTATATTTTGGGCTAATAAGAGGTTTATTATTTTAAAATAGAAATAATAAAAACCCTTCTATCAATATATCTAAACTTGATAGAAAAGGTTAGGTTTTGTAGCTAGTTTTTATATTTTACTTTTCAAAAAATGATTTCTGTAGATTTCTTTTATCTCATCTACTACAGGTTCTTTGGGATTAATTAGGATACATGAATCCTGAAGTGCATTTTCAGACATTCTGTTTTTACTACTAATCTTTTACTTATGGACGCATTGCTTCGAATAGAATCTCTGCAATTTCAGTGTTTTGCATCATGCCATTAAACTTTTCAGTTTCAGGTCCAAAAGCAAAAACTGGGATCGAATTAAGTGTATGTCCTCCGGTATCAGATTTTGCTCTAACATCTGCATTTACTACCCCAACATTATTTTTTGCAGCAATAATTGATCCGATCTGCCACCCAACTTTATACTGATAATAAAGTGAACCATCATCTTCATTGACAATATTACTATTGAATTCTCTAGCTTCAGCCTCTGTTAAACTAATATCGGCATATTCTTTAAATACTTTTTGAATGCTTTCAATTGTATAGGCATTTCCATTTTCAGTTTTTACAAGCTTTCCTGCCATATACTCTGGAGAAACCTTAATGTCCATTAGAGCTTTTTTATTAATTGGCTCAGTTACAGAAAAACCTAGAGTTTCATGATCTGCTACAACTACAACCATGGTATCTCCATTTTCTTTAGCCCAGTCTACAGCGTATTTTACACTTTTATCAAAATCAAGTGTTTCTGCTACTACACCTGGTACATCTGCTGCATGTGCTGCATGGTCAATTCTTGCCCCTTCTGCCATTAAGAAAAATCCATCTTTATCTTCTGATAAGACATCAATTGCTTTTGTTGTCATTTCCAGAAGATTTGGCTCTTGAGAATCTACCTCTTCCCGATCCTGAATATAATTCATATAGGAATTATTAAATAGGCCCAGGATTTTACCATTCATAGGTACAACTTTTTTCAGTTGTTCTTGATCCGAAACATACTGATAACCCATTTCTTTGGCTTTGGCTATTAGATCTTCCCCGGCTTCTTCTTTCATAAAATCTTCACGACCACCACCGAGCACAACATCTACATCATTATTTAGAATTTGTTTTGCAATTTCTCCACTCATACCGCGATCTTTAACTGAAGCAGTAAATGCAGCTGGAGTTGCATCAGTTACAGTATTAGTGCTGATAACTCCAGTAGATTTCTTTCTTACTTCAGCAAAGTCCAGTACTGAATCCAGTTCAGCCCCATTTTTATTCATTCCAACTGCACCATTATATACCTTGTGACCTGCTGCCATTGCTGTACCAGCTGCAGCCGAATCAGTAACACCTTCTGTAGAACTGGTCATTATTAAACCAACATTAGGTAATTTCATCAATTCTAATTTATGATCTTTACCCCCGACCATATATCTTGTCATATCAATCTGACCGATACCCATGCCATCACCAATCATTAAAATAACATTCTTTACCTCAGCCTGAACAGCTGCTGTAAAAATAAGAGCAAAAACTAAAAATAATGAAGCAACCAACATTAATCTTTTTGACTTTTTAAGCATAAGCTTAACTCCTCCTTAAATTTTTTAGTTTGTCAGACGACTGATGTCTATCTATTATTAATTATTCAAGACAAAAAGTAGAAATCCTTCTTTATTTTTCTGATTTTTTTGTTAATTCTGATTAAAACATTTGTTTATACCGGTTTACTTTAAATCAATTTATAATTATCCCAAAATATAGGTTATTTAATTTACATATAATATTGACATTAAGGATGTTAAATGTTATACTTTTATTGTGTTGTGATATATGTAACATGATACATTTTAAATTTTTTATTTATCTACATATATCATAAAAAAATATTAGGGGGTAATAAAATGAAAAAAAGTTTATTAGTTTCATTGGTTTTAGTTTTAGTTTTAACATTCTCGGGTATGGCATTTGCAACAACTCATACTCTTGATGTTGTTGGTGGGGGAGACAAACAGGAAATTTCAACCGGCCGAACCGTTGAAAATTATGTAACCGCTTTAAAAGAATTAGCTGGAGCTGATAAGGCTGGAGATATCTTCTACCCTGAAGAAAATGAAGTAAAATATCCTTTTGTACCTCTTTACAAAGATGGAGAATTAGTTGGTTATGGCAGCTGGGTAAATACAATTATTTACTCTCATCCAGAAGATTTTATTGCAGTAATTGGAATGGCTAACAACTCTAAGTCTGAAGAAAGTATGGCTGTCATCAAAAAGTGGAAGCCGCTAGATGCTAATGATCACCATCCAGAAATGCAGCAGGAAGAGTTTTTAAGCAGATATTATGGCTTAAGTTTAAAAACTTCTTTTGATCCAGATGTTGACATAATTTCTGGTTCTACAATTTCCAGCCAGACATTCTTCTTTGAAATGAAAAACATGCTGCTTGTCTTCGAAAACTATGGACCTGAAGCAGAATAAATAATTTAATTAATTAATTAATTTAACTTGCCCACTTCATTTGAAGTGGGCTTTATTATCTCTATTAAAATTTCAAGATCTTATTAATCAGCCAAAAACATGGCCACTTCTTTTCCCTCAAGATATTCCCAGCTGCCGCTAACTCCGGCTTTTAAGGCTCCTACTTCCAGATGCAGCATCGCAATTCCACAGTCAAGATTTTTTGACTTTTCTTCATTTTTTTCTTTGCTGTCCAGCTGAATGGTTATAGAATTTTCGCCAATTTCAAAACGCCAGGGCTGACGGTTAACTGCCGAAGGTGCCAGGCGGGCTGCTTTTAGAGCTTTTTTAACCCATTCTGGTTCTTCTTCCAGACCATTTTTATTAATTATCAGCTTATCCAGATCCAATCTTTTTTTGCTGCTGATCACTGTTTTTAAAATTCTTTCCGCAATAGTAGGGTTTTCCTCCGGATACCCAAGAGGAGAAATAGCAAAAAGTTTTTCTGTTTCCTTTAAATCAAGTTCAGCTAATACTTTATCTGCTTTAAAAGTACCAGATACCCAGCAGGTTCCAAGCTCCAGAGCAGCGGCTTCTAAAATGACTGCTTCTCCTCCATCACCTATCTTTTCTTCTATATAAGGAATATCTTCTCTGCCCACAAAAGCCAGATAAGCCGGTGCTCCCGTGATTTTCCCATAACTACCCAGCACTCCCGTAAATATCTCTTTCACATCTTTTTGCACCAGGATAATTCTTAAATCATCAAACTCATCATTTATTTTTTCGATCAAATCATTTAGCTGCTTAATTTTTGCTTTTTCAATTATTTTAGAATAAAACTGGCGTCTTGAACTTCGCTCTTTTAATGCTTGATACCATTTTTCTGCAGGTATTTCCATTTTCCAACCCCACCTTTTCGCTGTTTTAGTCAAAAAGCCCCTCCAGAAGGGAGAGGCTGTATTAGTTGAATATATATTTATTTAAGAACTAATTCCATATGTTTCATCATCAAGTGTAATCATATATACTCTTTTTTCAGTATCAATATTATCAATTAAGGCCATATCTTCTGCCTGGAGTTCCCAGTCAAAAAGCTTTAAGTTTTCTTCTATATGAGCTTTGCTTTTTGATTTTGGCAGAGGAACTATGCCTTTCTGCAGTTCCCATTTTAAAACAATCTGGGCGGGAGATTTATCATACTTATCTGCCAGTTTAACAATTGTTTCATCTTTTAGCACTTCAGTTCTGGCAAGAGGTGCAGAAGCTTCTAATACTACATCATTTTGATCACAAACTTCAAGCAGCTCTTTTTGATATAACCAGGGGTGAAATTCGACCTGATTAACAGTAATTGGTACTTGAGTAATTTTTAAAGCAACTTTTAATTGATAAGCCGAAAAGTTGCTGACCCCAATATTCTTTACCATTCCCTGATCAGATAAGTATTTCATTGCCTGCAGAGTTTCTCTTAAAGAGATTGCAGGATTTGGCCAGTGAATTAAATATAAGTCAAGATAATCGATACCTAATTTTTCTAAAGAACGCTCACAGGCCTTGATAACGCTTTCATAATTTAAGTTTGAAGGCAGAACTTTGGAAGTTATAAATAAATCTTCTCGGTCATAATCTTTTAAAACTTCACCGATTCCTGCTTCATTATGATAACCTTCAGCAGTATCAATGTGATTATAACCTGCTTTTAGGGCAATTTCTACCTTTTCTCCTACATTTTCTTCAGCAATATCCCAGGTTCCATAGGCAATTACAGGTATCTCATCACCAGTTTTTAATTTACGTGTTGGAATCATCTTTATTCCTCCTTTTGATATTTGTGCTGCTTTTTCAGCAGTATAAAGTTCTTTATATTTTTCTTCCTATTACTATATTAAAGATTAGAAAGCAATTTCCTTT
Source organism: Halanaerobium sp. (assembly GCA_041694515.1). Classification (GTDB taxonomy): domain Bacteria; phylum Bacillota; class Halanaerobiia; order Halanaerobiales; family Halanaerobiaceae; genus Halanaerobium. The sequence goes on along the minus strand of JASMSZ010000080.1, from coordinate 8,235 downwards.
TTTGATTTTTATTTTTTTAACTGAATATTTCATTACCCAGTAGATTTATTTTTTAGCTGTAAGCTTAAAGTATGTTATAATTATTTTAACTGAAATCAGAAAGGAGGAGCTGTTATCAAAAAAATAGTAATCTTGACCCTTATTTTTTTAAGTATTTTTGTTTTTACTTTTCATTTCAAAGAAGAAATTTTAAAAAATAAATCAGTTAAAATATTTATTATAGATTCGGAAATAGATAAAAAATTTTTAAACAGCCCCGCCCTGAAAATCAAGCCCGAAAGCTCTCACGGCAGTAAAATAGCTGCAGTAATCCGCAGTCAGAGTCGAACTGAAATTAGAAGTTTTCCTGTCGAAAACATTACCGGTCAGATCGATAAAAAATATTATCTTGCTGCCTTAAGAGAAATAAAAAATTATGCAGTGCTTCATCCAGCAGAAAAAATAATAGTCAACATCAGCCTTGGTTTTGAAGAATGGAAATTTCAGCAGAAAATTATTTCTGAAATAAATAAACTTCAAAACATAGTTTTAGTAGCAGCAGCCGGTAATAACAACAGGGAACAGATTTCTTATCCGGCCAGGTTCAAAAATGTGATAGCCGCTGCTGCTCTGGCAGGAAACGAAAAAATGCCGGGCTCCAATTATGGAAAAAACATTGATTTCGCTGCCTCAGGAATTATAGAAATTACTCAGCGTCATCATCTTCCTGCTTTTAATTTTAGAAGAAAATACAAATTAAGTGGAACCTCTTTTGCAGCTCCTCAGGTTACAGCTTTAATTGCGGATGTTTTAAGTTTAAATCCAGAGCTGAGTATTGAAGATGCTTTAAAGATTATCACAGCTACAGCTGATAAAATTGAAACACCTCTTTTTAGCAAAAACAAATTGGGAGCGGGCAGAATAGATAGATTTGAGGCCTTAAGTAAGGCCAAACCTCTTTATTTCTGGCTGCAGCTGGCAGTCTACAGCTCACTTAGTCTTGCTGCTCTCTTTTTACTTTATCTCTGCTGGCAGAAATATTCTGTCAGTGGAATCTTTATATTTTTGATTATTTCGGCCACAATATTTTTGATGCAGCCTTTTTTACTGCTGCTGTATTATCAATTTGGACTCTTAAATATTTTTCTTTTTATCTTAAGCCTGGGGACAGTTTATGCAGTATCTTTAAAGCTGCTTAAAATTTATCTTGAAAATTCCAGCAACTTTCCACTAATGCTCAAAATTGGTCCTCATTTAAATAATAAGCTGCAGGCTCAGATCAGCAAAAAAATCACCAGGTTCTTAACAGAAAATAATATCAATAACCAGAAATTGGAGAAAGCTGTGATCAGCAGACTGCGCCAGAGCTATTCTCAAAAAAAAATTGCCTTTTATTTAAAAATTGCTGCTGCTTTTAAGCAGCCTCCGATAGCATTAATTATAGAAAAAACCTTAGATTCTAAAATATCTGCAGCTGCTGCAGCTTCAAAATTTAATTTAGATCAAAAAAACAAAAAAGAGCAGTTTATCTTAATTGCTGAACTGCTGGCAGTTATTTTTAATAGAGATTATCCTGAAAAGAAAAAAGCCGCAGAAATTGCAGCAGAACTTAACTCAGCTTTAATCCTGATTCCCATTAAGAATGCTCTTCAAAAAAGAAATCAATTCCAGTTAAATGATTCAATTTTATATTTTCTGCTGGATATTATGGGGTCTTTTGGCATCAAAGCTGCCGATTTTTCTCCACTGCTCAAAGAAATAATCACTCAGGAAAACAATCCCTGGCTTAAATTTCATGCCCTGCAGGCTTATCTGGCGGTTGGAGTTAAAGACAGTAACTACCAGGAGTTTATTAAAAAAATAACGGAAAAAGAAAAAGAACCGGTTTTACTGGCTCTAAAAGATCCTAATACTTTTAATTGAAAAAGTAGAAAAATATTTTAATGACAATATTTAAAATAACGCTGACTAAAATCATAGTTGTCAGGGGAAAATAGAAGTTGAAATTCTTGCCTTCTATTTTAATATCACCTGGTAAATTGCCAAACCAGGATAAGGAACCTCCTAAAAAATAAATTACTACTCCTACAAAAGCAATTACAAAACCAAAAATTATTATTAGTAAACCGATACTTTTAAAATCCATAAGCTATTCACCTTTTAGTTTTAATATAAATTATTGACGCTGATTAATTCATTTATAATTTAACTGTACCCAGGTAATTATAATTCTCTACTGAGGCCGGATTTTTATCCAGCTTTGTAAATTCAAATTTCTGGTCATGCTCTTCTGCTGCCAGCCAGAGATGGGACAGAGCTATTCCCATATCAATTCTATTCATTTTTTCGTAGAAAAACTTCTTAATGAAATTCTGTTCCAGCTGATAAAGATGAATCCTCTCTGACTCTGTAATAAAATACCAGGGCTGACCATTAGTTGCCGAAGGAGCCAGTCTTACAGCTTCCAGTAAATCATAATGCTGATTACCTTTTTTTATTTCTGCCAGAGGCTTACGATCAAAATCCTCAATTGAATCACGCTGGCTTGCTTCAGCAGGTCGACCAAAAACCAGGGTAATTATATATTCTAAATCAGATTCTGCTGTAATCTCCTTTTTAGGTTTGGCCATCCCAAACCAGCAGCTGCCCAAATTATTCGCAGTCAGATATAAATCAAGCTGCTGCAGGATAAAACCTGCATTTAAAAGATAATCTCCCTTAGCCTCAGAAAAAAACTGCAGATAATGGGGGGATTTAATTGGAATTATACTTTTTACTGCCTCCGAATTTACAATTTTAGCTTCAAATTTGATTTCTGGATCTAACGCTTTTACCTGCTTTAAAAAACTTTTTATCCCCTTAAGCTCATTTTCACTCAGTTTTTCCTCTTCGTATTTTCTGATAGACTTACGCTTATAAATTGCCTGATACAGTTCTTCTAAATTTCGATCTTCCATCTTATCTCTCTCCTTTAATTGGACCTTCTTTCGGATTTAAATTAATCTTGCTGCAGTAAGAACAAAGTTCTAAATTTAGATTAAAGCTAAAATGCCAGAAGTTCCTGAATATCCTCCCAGTTAATGGCTTTAATTGGATTAACATTATTTTCAATTATATTATTGAAAAGGTCCTGTTTGCGCTGCTGGAGTTTTAACATTTTTTCTTCTACTGTGCCCCTGGTAATTAGCTTGTAAACCATCACCCGGTTTTCCTGTCCCAGGCGGTGAGCTCGATCTGTGGCCTGTCTTTCGACCATTGGGTTCCACCAGGGATCAACATGAACTACCATATCAGCAGCAGTTAGATTTAAGCCAACTCCCCCCGCTTTGAGACTAATTAAAAATATTTTAACTTCCGGATTGCTGTTAAACTCCCTTACCTTTTCCATTCGTTTTCTGGTTGAGCCATCAAGATAGAGAAAATTAATTCCCTGCTGTTCTAAATCATCTCTAATCAGCTTCAGCATTTTAACAAACTGACTGAAAACAATAATTTTATGGCCGCCATTTAAGGCATCAGACAGCAGTTCTCTTAAAGCATCAAGTTTACCTGAATTATGAGCCCTTCCTTCTTCTCCTAAAACTAAAGAGGGATGGTTACAGATCTGACGCAGTTTGGTCAGGGCTGCCAGCACATTAATTCGAGATCGATTAAAACCTTTTTCTTCAACAGTCTGCTGCAGCTCACCCCGAACTTCTTCCAGCACGGTCTGATAACTGTCTTCCTGCAGCTGAGTCATGCTAACCGGATAAACATTAACAATTTTTTTGGGAAGTTCTTTTAAAACTTCTCCTTTGCGGCGTCTTAAAATAAAGGGAGCAACTCTTTCTTTGAGCTCTGTCATCTTTTCTTTTTCGTTGTTTTTATTAATTGGAGTTAAAAAATTTTTCTTAAAATAGCTGTAATTCCCGAGATAACCGGGCATCAGAAAATCAAAAATCGACCAGAGTTCTTCCACTGAATTCTCCAGAGGAGTTCCGGTTAAGGCCAGCCGTGATTCAGCCTGAATATTTTTGACCGCTTTTGCCCTTTTAGTCCGGTAATTTTTTATATGCTGAGCTTCATCTAAAATCGCAAAAGAAAAAATCCAGTTTTCCTGATTCAACTCTCCCACATCTCTGCTGATAGTTGAATAAGAAGAAATTATTAAATCATATTTATTAAAATCCTGCCGCATTTCGTCTCTCTCGGCTGGAGTGCCATAATAAACTAAAGTTTTTAAATCATCAAAAAACTTATCAGCTTCCTCCTGCCAGTTATAGATCAAAGTTCTGGGACATAAAACTAAAGCAGGTTTATCAGGCCGGACACTTTTCAGCAGGGTCAGCATCTGCAGGGTTTTTCCCAGACCCATATCATCTGCCAGAATTCCACCAAAGTGATACTTATGCAGAAAACGCAGCCAGTTGTAGCCATTTTTCTGATAATCACGCAGTTCCCCTTTGACACCAGCTGGAATCTGTCTTTCTTTAACAACATTAAGACCGCTAATTTCATTTTCCAGTTCATTAAATACTTTATTGCCTTTAAAGTTAATACCACTTTTTTCCACCAAATTTTTATAATATAAAAGATTGTGATAGGGAGCGCGATAGCCGTCAGCCTGAGTTTCAGCATCTTTAAGCATCTGCTCAACTTTTTCTTCCTGAGCACCACTTTCTAAAATGTAATACTGATTGTCCAGCTTAATATAGGCCTCTCCTTTTTTATTGTAAGAAATCATCTGCTGCAGCTCCTGACGGCTGTATGTTTGGCCGCCCAGATTATAGCTGATGGAAAAATCAAACCAGTTAATCCCCTCACTATCATCAATCTCAACTATGGGCTCCAGCTTAACTTCTTTAATCTCAATCTGATCAAAACTCTGACTGCGTTCAACATTCCAGTCTTCCGGAATATGAGTCATCCCATCTGTTATAAACTCCTGAATTTCACTGTTATCACGAAGAATAAAATGCTCTGGCCGAACCTTGAAATTATATTCTTCCAGAAATTCAATTACCTCAGCCAGAGCTTTGTTATCTCTGCCATACCAGAGTTCTGGATCTTCTTCATCTCTTTTATAAATGTTCTGATCGGTATCTATACCAAGCAGCTCAGTATTGCTGTATTTTTCTCCTGCAAATTCCACTTCCAGCTGACAGCTAATTTTTCCCTGTTCATAGTCCAGCTTTAAATCAATCTCAGGACTTTCTTTAATCAGTTCATAATCCTGCAGTTCCTCCGAGCGCTCAAGTTCAAGTTTTTTCTCAAGAGTTGGTAGGATTTCAAATAAGAATTCTCCCTGCCGCTGTCTGGGAATCAAAAATTTGGCCGGCAGTTCAGAAAAATTATAAAAATCAATTTTATGGACAGTATTTTCAATTATAGTCCAGCGGCAGTCATTTTCGCTGCCCTGATAAATCGGAAAATCTTCCTCCTTTAAATCAATTGTAATCTCTTCCAGATCACCTTCCATTTTTAACTCCGGCTGCAGTGTTTTCCCTTTTTTAATGATTACTCCATTTTCCTCCAGCTGCAGCTTAAAACTTTTGCTTAATTTCAACAGAAAATCTAAATTTTCTTCATTTTTTGTTAAAAGCAGGGAACAGCCACGACCTTTGCTTTTAAGCAGATCTGATAAATTTTCCAGAAGTTTTAATTCTCTGCCGTAAAAATGTTTCTGCAGCAGGCTTTCTTTATAATAAGCATAACGCTGATCCTCATTTAAGGAATTTACAACTTCCTCCAGCTCCTGCTGACTGAGATAATCGGAATCAAAAATCAATTTGAAATTCTTCAGGTCCTGATTTAAAATTCCCTTAACACTATATTCCAGTTTTGGCATTTCGCTTTCATCATAATTTTTAGTGATTTCCAGCAGGCTCTTAAAACTACGGTCGGCAATCCGACGCTCAACAAGGTCAGGTTCAGAGCTCTTATCTAAATCTTTATTTGAGAGTTTGAACTCAGATATTTCCTGTTCCTGATCAGCAGCAGGCTCATAATTAACCTTCTGAGAGCAGTAATCTTCTTCCATAAATTTATGGAGCACAGCTACCTCATGTTTGCAGTATTCTTCCCAGTCATAAGGGCAGTCACAGCTGCTGTTAACGTCTATCATATCTTTTCTCAATCTAATTTCCGAATCAACTTTGTATTTTCTTGTTCCCGAAACCCGGGCAGAAATTTTGTAGTGATTGGGCTCAATTTTATTAATCCTGTACTGTAAAACCCGACCCATATTATAATAATTAATTCCACGTCTGTATATTTTATTTGAAACCAAATTTTTGATAAAATCTCTGCTGCTCATTTTCTCAGCTCCTGCTCTGCTAACTTTTTTCTGACATTTTTTTAATAATTCTTTGAGAAAAGTTTTTAACTTCTTCAATTTCATTTTCTATTACTGCTCCACAATTTTTAAGTTTAACTTTTGATACTCGTGAACCGCAATATTTCTAAATCCAACCATTGCTTTTAACTTTTCTGCCATTTTTTCTTCAATCAGATTATTTTCTGCTAAAAATTGAAAAGCATCTCGACTATTTTGTGGTACACCTAAATCAAGTTTTGCCACAATATGCATTGCAATATCAATCGCTGCTTCGGCGAGCCGCTGAATATTTAAAATAATAGAATCCTGTTTGGTATAATCTTTTAAATTATCAGGATTACCCTGATATTCCTCATTAATTCTTTTAAGACAGCGCTTAACTGTTTCATTTTTATTAATTAAAATATCATCCATCTGCAGCACCTCTTTCAATCTTTTCTATAATTTCCTTTCTTTCTTCATTAAGACGGGCATATTTTTTTAAGACTAAAAGTTCAAATTCCTGTTTCTGCTGTTTATTTTTAGCATAAAGTAATTTTCCCTGAATAATCTGAACCTTAAAGACTGTAGAAGCTTTAGACAAATCAATTAAATCTACCTCAATATTTAATCTGGAGGCCAAATTTTGGGCAGTTAAAAAACGCTGATAATCATCAATCTTTTCCTGAGTTAAAAATGCCAGATCCAGATCGCTGTCATCTCTTACCTTACCACTGGCATAGGAACCAAAAAGATAGATCAATTCAGCCTTCAGCTCATCTATTAAAAATGATTTTATATAATCAAGATCTAAATCCATTTTTCAAGCCTCCAATTTAAAGTCTATATTTCATTATATTATATCTGGTCGGGAAGAACAACAGGAAATGAGATTAATTTTGAGTCTGAATGGGAGTTTTGAAGTTAGTTTTTCAGCACCTGTTTTAGGTTGCGGATAAACACTTCATTATCCGGCTCCTTTTCAATTGCTTTCTTAAAAAATTGGGCTGCCAGCTCTTTATTGCCCAGGTTATTATTGTAAATAGCCCCAATCTGATTGTAGACATAACCGGTCTGGTCGTAATGATCAACTGCATCTCTTAAAAGCTCAACACTTTTTTGCCAGTTTTCTTTTTTCTGTTCTTCAATCGATTCTTTAAGCAGCTCAAAATATTTAAGATAATTTTCTTTCAGTTCTTCGCTGCCGCAGATTACATCTTTTTTACTCTCATAAATTTTCTTACCTGGCTCCAGTTCCAGTGCTTTATTGATTGCTCTTTTTGCCGCCTCCCACTTTTTCTGCAGAATATTAACTTCAGCCAGGGTGGCCCAGAGAAAATCATGTTCAGCTTCAATCTCAATTGCTTTATTTAAATATTTTTCTCCCTCATCCAGTCTATCCTGTCCGATCAGGGCTCCAGCTAAATTAAAAAAGAGCATTTCTCTATCAACCTGCTGACTATCTTCTATTTGAAATAAAATTTCTGCCGCTTTTTGATAATAACCGTTATCCAATTTTTTAATTCCCTGTTTGAAAAGCCTTTTATCCTTAAATTTTTTGAAGAAATTTTTAATTTTATTCATCATTTTATCACCCTTCAGTTAGATTTTTTTAAAATCTCCTATATTCATTATACAGGTAATCATTAATCATTAAAATAAAACATGGGTAAAAAATCAAAAAAATTACCCACATCTCAGCGACATGGGTAATGATTACAGATATTATTCAACTATTTCTTTAACTCTGCCAACTTTTCCATCTTCCAGCATAACCTTAATTCCGTGCGGATGTGTTGCAGAATTAGTTAAAATTCTTTTAACTACACCTTCTGTCAAATTTCCACTGCGCTGATCCTTTTTCTGCACAACTTTAACCTTTAAACCTTTTTTGATATTGGATCTCTTCTTTCCATCCATGATATCACCCCCATTTATTTGTACCAGGTACCGAAATCAAT
>JASMSZ010000079.1:0-18080 GCA_041694515.1 Halanaerobium sp. | reverse complement strand
GATTTTGCAGGATTAAAGAAATTAAAATCTGCGACTGAGCTAAATATTATTGCCTCAGGTGGAATCAGTTCCAATCAGGATTTATATGATCTGGCAGCAGCAGATTTTTACGGAGCAATTACTGGTCAGGCAATTTATCAGGGGAAAGTAGATTTAAAAGAAGTACTAAAAAAGCTGGGTGAAAATAATGCTTAAAAAAAGAATTATTCCCTGCCTGGATATTAAAGATGGCAGAGTAGTTAAAGGTGTAAATTTTGTTGGTTTAAGAGATGCTGGAGATCCGGTGGAATCTGCTAAGGAATATAATGATCTGGGGGCAGATGAGCTTGTCTTTTTAGATATAACTGCCACCAAAGAAAAACGCAAAACACTGGCTCAACTGGTGGAAAAGGTGGCTGCTCAGGTCTTTATACCACTGACAGTTGGTGGTGGAATCAGAACAGTAGAGGATATGCAGTTTATTTTAAGAGCAGGGGCTGATAAGGTTTCTGTAAACTCCGCTGCGGTCAAAAATCCGGAGCTGGTACGTAAAGGAGCGCTTAAGTTTGGTTCCCAGTGTATTGTCGGAGCTGTTGATGCAGCAAAAAGAGAATCAGGAGAAGGCTGGGAAATTTTCATTCATGGAGGCAGCAGAGAGACCGGGATTGATTTGATTGAATGGGTCAAAGAACTGGAAGAACTGGGAGCAGGAGAGATTCTTTTGACCAGTATTAATTCTGATGGTACCAAAGCTGGCTTTGATCTGGAGATGCTAAAAGCTGTGACAGCTGCAGTTAATATACCGGTTATTGCCTCAGGTGGTGCCGGCAGTATCCAGCACTTTGTGGATGTTTTTAAAGAAACCGGAGCTGATGCGGCTCTGGCGGCTTCCATTTTTCATTTTGGAGAAATTGCAATTAGAGATGTCAAAACTGAACTGGAAAAAGCAGAAATACCGGTCAGAATTGAAGAGCAGCAGTAATATTTATTTGATTATTTTTTTATAATTTACTGTTTTATACAGTAAAACCAGGAATAATTAATTTTAAAGTTGGAGAGAAGAAAGGATAGGGTGGTTTAGTGCTCAAAATTATAGATAAATTAGATGAGATTAGTTTTAAATATAATGAGCAGGGATTAATGCCTGCGGTTGTTCAGGATTTTCAGACCAGAGATGTTCTGATGGTGGCCTATGTAAATGAAGAGTCACTTAATTTGAGTTTAGAAAAAGGAGAAACAGTGTTTTACAGCCGCTCTCGCCAGGAGTTATGGCATAAGGGAGAAACTTCGGGTAACACTCAGGAGATTAAAGAGATTTATTATGACTGTGATCAGGATACAATCTTATTTATGGTTGATCCTGCAGGACCAGCCTGCCATACAGGTGAAAACTCCTGTTTTTATCGTAAAATTGCAGAGGAGACTGTGGCCAAGGCTGAAAAGATGATGGAAATAGAGCAGCAGGCTCAGAATATAGAAGCCGAATTTGAAACAGAAAAAGTAGTAGATTTCCTTTATGATTTAATTTTAAGTCGGAAACAGGAAATGCCAGAAGGCTCATATACCACCTATCTATTTGAAGAGGGTATAGATAAGATTTTAAAAAAAGTTGGCGAAGAGTCAGCCGAGGTTATTATTGCCTCCAAAAACAAGCCAGAAGAAGAATTGGTTTATGAAACAGCAGATCTGGTTTATCATATGCTGGTTTTACTGGTCGAAAGAGGAATTAATCCCGACCAGATAAGAAAAGAACTTAAAAAAAGACATAAATAAAACTTACTTATAGGTACCAGGTACCTAAATCGATTTCTGGTACCAGGTACCTAAATATAAGAAATTAAAAGAAAAAGCAGATTTTTCTGGCAGCAGTATTGGAGTTGTTTTTATAGATATTGACAAATTTAAAGGAATTAATGATAGTTATGGTCATGATATAGGAGACAGAGTTTTAGAAAACATTGCCTCTCGTATGGAAAACAATCTGAGGGAACTCCTATTCAACCAACAGCCGCAGGGTCTGCTGCAGGAAAAAATTGAAGCTAATATTTTATATATTAAAGATGTTGATATACTGGATAAAACACCTCTGCTTGATCTAAAACCTTATGTACCGGGATTTGATAGAAGAGATGGGGTTAAAATTGGCTGGCAGGGGGGAAAACCTACCTTAAGAGAACTCTTTTTTTCAAAAAGACAGTAAAACTGCAGAAAAAGTATCCCCTCAAAAATTTTAGGATCATTAAAAAATTATTTTGAGGGGATTTTTTGTCAAAATACATTTTGAAGTGATGTAAATTAATTATCCAGAACTTCATTCATACTGCCGCTTCTGTAGCCCTCTAAATCAAGAGTGATATAGGTATAGCCAATATCTTTAAATTTAGAGACAATCTTTTCCTTCTTATTTAGCATCAGAGGTAGATCCTCGGGTAATACTTCAATTCTGGCTGTGTTTTGATCATGATGTCTGACTCTAAATTGACTAATTTCCTGTCTGCGCATAAACCGCTCCGCCTGATCTACCATTTCGAGTTTTTCAACAGTAATTTGATCACCATAGGGAAAACGAGAGGAAAGGCAGGCAAAAGCTGGCTTATTCCAGGTCGGCAAATTGTATTCTCTTGATAAAGTTCTGATCTCAGCTTTAGTCATTTCGGCTTCTTTGAGAGGACTTTTTACTTCCATTTCTTTTGCCGCCTGCATACCCGGGCGGTAATCATGAAGATGGTCATCATAGTTTGAACCATCTAAAACATAATTATATCCTTTTTCCTCAGCCACTTTTATAACTTCTGAAAAAAGCTCTTTTTTGCAGTAATAACACCTTTTTTGATCATTTTTGACAAAGTTTTCATTATCTAATTCTGTTGTGTGAATTAAATGATGTTCAGCCCCGATCTCAAGAGCAAGTTTTTTTGCTTCTTTTTCTTCTTCCGAAGGATAGGTTTCTGCACATGATGTTACAGCAAGCACATTTTCCTTTCCCAGAACTTCTACAGCTGCCTTTAGTAAGAAAGTACTGTCCACCCCTCCAGAAAAAGCGATAGCAGCAGATTCCATTTCTTTTAGTATTTCTTTTAGCTTTGAAAATTTATTTTCCAGTTCTTCCAATTTAAATGACCTCCATAAAATATTTTTTTAGTAACTCTGATTTAATAACTCTGATGACCAGACCAAAATAAAACCGAATAAATCTATAAAGATTAAATTAAAGATATCATATTTAAACTGATTTTGTCAAAATAATGGATGTTTTAGCCAGGCTAAAAATTAATAAATCTAGCAGCTAAATACTGCAGAAACTAAAGCAGGAATCTTAATTTTTATCTCTAATTATAAATTAGCAGTACTAAAATAGAGGGAGGGGTAAAATTTATGAAAACAGTAGTTATTGGTGGTAGTGGTCATATTGGTTCCTATTTAGTGCCAGAATTAGTTAAGGCCGGACATCAAGTTATAAATATTTCACGAGGTCAGAGTCAGCCTTATGTTGATGATAAAGCCTGGAATAGGGTTGAGCAGCTGAATCTGGATCGGGAACAGGAAGCTGACTTTGAAGCAGAAATTGCAGCGATGAATGCCGATATTGTTGTTGATTTAATTAATTTTAAGCTCGAGGATACTAAAAAAATGGTAGATGCTTTAAAGGGCACAAAGTTATCACATTATTTATTTTGCTCATCTATCTGGGCTCACGGCAGAACTGAGCTGCTTGCAGCTGATCCAAATACGATCAAAAAAGAAGCTCTGGATGATTATGGATCAAATAAATTTCAGAGTGAACAGTATTTAAAAGAAGAGTATCGCAGAAATGATTTTCCGGCAACAATTATTATGCCCGGACAAATTTCTGGACCAGGCTGGTTAATTATCAGCCCTTTTGGCAATATAGATCCAGAAGTATTTGAAAAGATCGGACGGGGAGAAAAGATATATCTACCCAACTTTGGCATGGAAACACTGCATCATGTCCATGCTGCTGATGCTGCCCAGATGTTTTTTAAAGCTATCACCCACAGAAATCAGGCATTAGGCGAAAGTTTTCATGCAGTTGCTGAGGATTCCTTTACTTTATATGGTTATGCGAAAGCGATGTATGAATTTTTTGATCAAAAAGCAGATATTGAATTCTTAGACTGGGAAAAATGGTGTGATTATATAGATGATCAAGAACAGACTGAACAGAGTTATTATCATCTTGCCAGAAGTGGATTTTTCTCAATTAAAAATGCTAAAAAGCTAATCGATTATCAGCCTCAGTATTCGACTAGGGAGACTGTTGAAATAAGTATTAAAAGTTATCTTGAAAGAGATGTTATAAAAATTAATAAATAAGTAATAATTAAAGTAATCCATCTCTAAAGTTTATTTTTCCCAGAAGGACTTCATTTTTTAGTAAACTATGAAGAACTTTTGGGATTTTTTATTGAAATTTAAAAATTATTTTCAGAAAAAGCTTGACCTGGAGTTAACTCAAGGTGATATGTTAATAATACAATGACAAATAAAAGGTGGATATATATGAAATATGTTAAATTAGGAAATACCGGATTAGATGTTTCTCAACTCTGTCTGGGTTGTATGAGTTTTGGTGATGCAGAAAGAGCCGGTGACTATTCCAATTATCGGGAGCACAAAGTTATCTCATTTAGAAAGCGCGGTTCCAGCTGTTTCCGTAGAGTTGAGCCAGGAGGAAATAGATTTTTTAGAGGAACCATATATTCCCCATGAAGTTGCTGGACATAATTAAACTTACTTTAAAAAGGAGATGTTATTTATGATTTTAGAAGAAAAATATACTTTAGCTAATGGAGTAGAAATTCCAAAGTTAGGTTTAGGAACATGGCTGATTGATAATGATGATGTTAAAGAGCCAATTAAAGCGGCTATAGAGATCGGTTATCGCCATATCGATACAGCTCAGGCATATCAGAATGAAAGTGGAGTTGGAGAGGGAATTAGAGAATCTGGCGTTAATAGAGGAGATGTCTTTGTAACTTCAAAAATTGCTGCAGAATTAAAAACATATAATAAAGCAGTTGCCTCGATTGATGAAACACTTACAAAAATGAAACTGGATTATATTGATCTGATGATTATTCACAGTCCAAAACCCTGGAAAGAGTTTCATGGTGATGATCATTATCTGGAAGGAAACCAGGAAGTATGGAGAGCACTTGAAGATGCATATGAAGCAGGAAAGGTTCGCGCAATTGGACTTTCCAACTTTGAAAAAGAAGATGTTGACAACATTCTCGAGTCCTGTTCTGTAAAACCTGTGGTAAATCAGATACTGGCTCATATTGGTAACACACCAGAAGAACTAATTAGCTATACTCAGGATAAGGGAATTCTTGTGGAGGCTTATTCTCCAATCGGACATGGAAAACTATTTAATAATGATCAGGTTGTAGAAATGGCAGAAAAATATGATGTTTCCGTACCACAGCTGGGTATTCGCTATGCCCTACAGCTTGGCCTGCTGCCTCTACCTAAGAGCGGGAATCCAGAGCACATCAAAAGCAATGCTGAGCTTGACTTTACTATTTCTGAGGAAGACATGGAAATCCTAAAAGGTATAGAAGAAATCGACTATGAAGATGCCAGTATGTTCCCAGTCTATGGGGGTAAACTTTAATTATAAAAATTAAAAATGATGAAGAATATCATAAGTTGAAATAATAGTAAGGTATTCAGTTGACAATTTAGGTACTGCAATCAGTTCAGCCAATCTAATTGCAGTAATTGTATGCTGGCAGCTTAATTATATTTATTTATAATTATTTTTTAAAAAGACTTGACCTGGAGTTAACTCGAGGTGATAAACTAATAAATAAGAAGATAGAAAAAAATTAAAATGGAGGTTAAAAGCATGGAAACAGTAAAGCTAAACAATGGTGTAGAAATGCCAATCTTAGGTTATGGTGTTTATCAGATTGATGATCTGGAACTATGTGAAGAATGTGTATATAACGCTCTGGAGACAGGTTATCGCCTGATTGATACAGCTGCTGTCTATCAGAATGAAGAAGCAGTAGGAAAAGCAATTAACCGAAGTAATGTTGATAGAGAAAATATTTTTCTGACAACCAAACTCTGGGTTCAGGACACAGGTTATGAGAGGACTAAAGAAGCTTTCGAAAAATCTCTGCAGAGGCTGGATACTGATTATATTGATCTTTATCTAATCCATCAGCCTTTTGGTGATGTTTATGGCTCCTGGAGAGCTATGGAAGAGCTTTATGAAGAAGGTAAAATTAAGGCAATCGGAGTCAGTAATTTTCATCCTGATAGAGTCAAGGATCTGATAATTCATAATAAAGTAGTGCCAGCTGTTAATCAGATTGAAACACATCCTTTCTATCAGAGAAAAGAAGCACACAAGTTTCTTAAAAAAGAAGGAGTTCAACATGAATCATGGGGCCCTTTTGCCGAAGGTGAAAATGATATTTTTAATAATGAGATATTAACTGCAGTCGGCAAAAAATATGACAAAACTGCTGCTCAAGTTATACTTCGCTGGTTAATTCAGCGAGATGTAGTAGTAATTCCTAAAACTGTGCATCAAACAAGAATGGAAGAAAATTTCAATGTCTTTGATTTTGAACTATCTGCAGAAGATATGAAAAAAATATCTGAGCTTGATACAGGTGAGACTCTCTTCTTTTCCCATCGTGATCCAGAAATGGTGGAGCGGCTGGGGACAACTGAGCTGGATATTTAGTAAATTATTATCTGAGAATGAACCAGGAGTTTTGAAAATGCTTTTGTTATTGATAAGATTGTGGGAAAGCAGCTGCAGTAATTACAACTCTTGCTGGAGTAGAAAAAGTATATGGTGAAGCTGCTTATTAGCAACTGAAAGAAAAAATAAAAGAGCTGAAAAATATATAGGAGCTGATAAAGATGTTATACAGAAAAATGGGAAAAACAAATGAAAAGGTTTCTGTTTTAGGATTTGGCTGTATGAGATTACCTGTTATTGATGGTGAACAAACTAATATTGATGAGGAAAAAGCAACAAAAATGTTGAGATATGCAATTGATAACGGAGTAAATTATGTTGACACAGCATACCCTTATCATGGTACAGGATTTGATAAACCGGGAGAAAGCGAGCCATTTGTAGCAAGAGCCTTAAAGGATGGTTATCGAGAAAAAGTAAATTTAGCAACAAAGCTTCCAATCTGGTTAGTCCAAAGTAGAGAAGATATGGATAGATTATTGGAAGAACAACTTGAACGCCTGGAAACAGATAAAATAGATTTTTATTTACTTCATTCACTAAATAAAAATACCTGGGAAAATTTAAAAAAATTAGGTATAGAAGAATTTTTAGATCAGGCTATAGAAGATGGTCGGATAAAATATGCTGGATTTTCTTTTCATAGTGATGTTAATTCCTTCAAAGAAATTGTAGATTCTTATGACTGGTCATTTTGTCAAATTCAATATAATTATTTAGATGAGAATTATCAAGCTGGTAAAGAAGGTTTACAATATGCTGCTGATAAAGGGCTGGGGATTGTCATTATGGAGCCAATAAGAGGCGGCAGCTTAGCTGGAGAAATGCCCGAGGAAATTATGAAGAAATGGGAGGAAGCGCCAGTAAAAAGAACACCAGCACAATGGGCACTTAGATGGGTAATGAACCATCCAGAAGTTTCAGTAGTTTTAAGCGGGATGACCGCTATGGAGCATGTGAAAGACAATATTAATACTGCCCAAAAGGGAGAGCCTAATTCCTTGACTGAACAAGAAATTGAATTAGTTAATTATGCAAAAAAAGTGTTTAATGATAAAACGAAAATTAATTGTACAGGCTGCAGGTACTGTATGCCCTGCCCTCAAGGAGTCGATATACCATATAATTTTGACATTTATAATAAGGCTTATTTATTTAATAATCTAGAGGGAGCCAAAACACAATATGCGATGTTTTTACCAGATGAAGCTAAGGCTGTAAACTGTATAGAATGTGGAATTTGTGAGAGTCATTGTCCCCAGGATATTCCTATTAGAAAAGAATTGAAAAATGTTAGAGAAGCTTTAGAATAACATAATAGAATCCTAAATTTTTAGATATATTACGATGTTAGGCTAAAATATTGTTAGAAGACAGCTGCAAGTTATTTTAAGATGATTAGTCCAGAGAGGAGTTAAATAATGCAAATTTCGGAGATCAGTGAAAGATTTGACTTAACTAAAGATACGCTTCGCTATTATGAACGAGTTGGTTTAATTCCTGAAATCAGGCGCAACAGCAGTGGTAATCGGGACTATAACGAAGAAGACTGTAACTGGATAGAATTTATTAAATATATGCGTGAGGCCGGGCTGTCAATTAATACTTTAATTGAGTATCTAAAGTTATATCAAGAGGGAGATTCTACTATTAAAGAAAGAAAAGAACTTTTGACTGAGGAAAGAGATAAACTTGCTGAAAAAATAAACAAAATGCAGCAGTCACTTGACCGTTTAAATTATAAGATAGATGTCTATGAAGAAAGAATTGTCAAAAAAGAAAAGGAATTAATAACCAGAAAAAAAGAATTAGAAACTAATTTAAGTTAAAGTGAATATTCTGATATTAGGTCTTGCCTTATCATTTATATTTTAGGGCGAGGTCTTTTTTTATTAGGATTGTGTCAGGATTCTGTTTGCTTTAAAAAATTTTTAAGTTAATGTCATAATGGCTGGTGGCTGGTGTCAAGGTGTAAATTATTTGACAATTCAAAATCGGTATGTTAATCTATAATAGAAACAAAATATTTTTTTATTTTTTAAAGGTATGAGGACTGTTGACAGAAAACAGAGGACTTAACAAAGGAAGGTGTTATAATGTCTGCGCAGAGGAAAAGAGAGCCGCTTTATGTTCAAATAGCAGAAGAATTAAGAGATGAAATTATAGATGGTATTTATAGTGATTCAGAAAAACTGCCATCTGAAACTAAATTATCAGATAAGATGGGGGTTAGCAGAACCACACTTCGAGAAGCTGTAGGTATTCTGGAAAAAGATGGTCTGGTAGATAGAATACATGGTGTAGGGACAATCATAACCAGATCAAATATTCCGGTAAGTGGAGGCGCAGAAAGATTAAAAAGCTTTACTAAAAGTATTGAAGAATTAGATATGAATCCAGGAACAAGTTATAAAAATTTTCGCTGGGAGAAAGCTGATGCAAAAATTGCTGAAGCCTTAGATATTAAAAAGGGTTCGCTGGTAGCTGTTTTAGAGAGGGTAAGAACTGGTGATGGCAAACCTATGATGTATACTGTGGATAAACTGCCTATTTCAGTTATAGGTTCAGATTTTACCATTGAGGATATGGGAGAGTCACTGTTTGTTTTTTTAAAAGAAAAAAGAAACGTTAACCTTAATTATTCAGAATTACAGTTAAGAGCAATTGCAGCAGAAGCAGAAGTTGCTCAAAGATTAAAATTAAATCCAGAAGCACCTGTGTTAGCTGCTGAAGAAAAATATTTTGATGATCAACAAAAACCTTTGATTTATTGTGTAAATATATTCAGAACAGACTTATATCACTTTAAGATAATTGGCAGATCTGAATAGCTGTTTAGGAGGAAAATGAATGAATAAAAAAGTATTAGTCTATGGACCTGTTTTTGCAGATCTCATTTATTCTGAATTGGATGGAAAACCGAAAGTTGGTAAAGAAGTATTTGCTAAAAACTTTTTAGTGACTTCCGGCGGTTTATCGATTACAGCAGTTGGTCTGGCCAGATTGGGTTTTCCAACTAAATTAATAGCAGAGGTTGGAGATGATTATTTTGGTAAACATATTCTAAAAAAACTTCATTCAGAAAAGATAGATGTCAGTGATATTGAAATATTAGAAAATGCCCAAACTAATATTTCTACTGCTTTTGTTTACAACAATGATCGTGGATTCATTACCAGGATGGGCTCTAGAACTGATTTGGAGAAATTACATATTAAGATTATCTCAAAGTTCAAAAAAGGTGATGTAAGTCATTTTCATACTTTACTGGATTTTGATAAAAATATCTACAACTTATTACAGGAAGCTAAAAAATATAAGATACGTACTTCTTTAGTAACTGGCTGGGATGGTGCTAAAAAATATACTGAAAATAGAGAAAATTTAGTTAACATATTCAAATATACAGATTATTTTTTCTGCAACCTCTTAGAAGCAAAAACACTTACAGCTTTAGATAGTAATAAAGATATCTTATATAAATTTAGAGATTGGGGGGTGAGACCTGTAATCACCCTTGGAGCTGAGGGAGCAGTGACAATTTCTGATAATAAAATAATATATTCAGCTGTTCCGCCTGATGTTAATTTTGTGGACCCGACAGGTGCAGGAGATTCTTTTGCTGCTGCCTTTATTGCTGGTTTAGAAAAAAATTATAAATTTGAGAAATGTCTAAAAATTGGAGTTTTTTGTGGATCTAAATCGACTGAAAAAATTGGGGGTTCAACTGCATTTCCAAAACGGGAAGAAATAGAAGAATTATAAAGGAGGATTTTAATGAAAGTTGTTATAGTAGGTGGTGGTGGGGTAAGAACCCCACAGGTTGTTAACGGGCTTTTAGCAAAAAGCAGCAAATTAGGTTTAGATAAGATTACATTACTCGATATTGATAATAAAAGATTAGAGTCAATATTTAAAGTTGTAAATGAGATAAAAAATTATTATAGTGCTAATAAAAAGGTTGATATAAATTATACAACTGAAAGTAAGAAAGCTTTTGAAGAAGCTGACCTGATATTATTTACTATTAGAGTGGGAAATATTAAATCCAGAATTATTGATGAGCAAATCCCATTAAATTATGGAGTTGTAGGTCAGGAAACAACAGGTCCAGGTGGGTTTGCAATGGCTATGCGTACCATTCCTGTAATTTTAGATTATATGGAATTAGTTGCTGAAGTGGCACCAGATGCCTGGGTTTTAAATTTAACAAATCCTGCTGGGTTAATTACACAGGCCTTAAATGATGCAGGTTATGAAAAAATTATTGGAATTTGTGATTCTCCTTCTGGGCTCACAGAGGATATAGCTGAGGCTTTAGAACTGCCGCATTCTGAACTCTGGTTTGAATATTTCGGACTAAACCATCTCGGCTGGATCAAGAAGATTAAACACAAAAATAAAGATATAACAAAAAAAGTATTTGCAGATGATAGAGCACTTCAGAGACACGGAGAAGCAATGATTTCTCCAGATTTTATTAGACGTTTAGATTTAATTCCAAATGAATATCTGCTTTTTTATTATCAAAATACAAAAGTAGTTAATAAAGTTAATGACAGTGGGCTGTCCAGGGCTCAGTTAATTAATTCTTTAAATGAAATATTATTTAATAAATTAGAAAATCTGGATTCTGAGTCTGAAATAGATGCCTTAACTCAGTATCAGCGCTATATTGAGTCGAGACATGGAAGTTATATGCAGATTGAAACTTCAGGTTTTGCTAAAGAAAATATTGCAGAAAAATTGTGGAATGAGTCAGCAAAAGAAATTACTGATGGTTCATACATAATTGATCAGGAACCAGGTGGTTATGCAGCAATTGCTTTATCAGTTATTAAGGGCATAAGAGGACTGGAGCCCACTACTATGATTTTAAATATAAAAAATGAAGGAGCTATTTCCTGCCTGGAAGAAGATGATGTAGTTGAAATTCCATGTTATGTTAATGGTAGTGGAATTCATGGTATTACTATTGGTGAAGTTCCCGAACAGGCAAAAGGACTACTCCAGGCTGTTAAAAGTTTTGAAAGGTTAACAATTCAGGCTAGTAAGGATAAAAGTTATAATAAAGCCTTACAGGCACTAACCATTCATCCTTTAGTACCTGATGCTGTTACAGCTCAGAAAATACTGGATGACTATTTAGATGAACATGGAGATTATTTTCCAGATTTAAAGTAGTAAAAGGAGGAAATTATGAATATAGTATATATCCATACTCATGATACCGGCCGCTATATTAAACCTTATGGTCACAATATTCCAACTCCAAATTTAATGAAATTTGCTAAAGAGGGGACTTTATTCAGACAGGCACACAGTACAGCACCTACCTGTTCACCGAGCAGAGCCGGGATGTTGACTGGAATGTCTCCTCACAGATCTGGTATGATAGGACTGGCTCACCGCGGATTTACCTTAAATGATTACAATAAACATATTGTAAATCATTTAAATAAATATGGTTATCAAACGGTTCTTTGCGGAATGCAGCATGTTGCTCCAGAAGCAGAAATGATTGGCTATGATGAGCTGATTGGAATAAATGAGTTTGGAAAAATGGACGATCTGGAGAACGCCAGGAGTGCAGCAGAATTTTTAAAAGAAAAGCATGAGCAGCCCTTCTTTCTTTCATTTGGAATGGAATATACTCATAGAAAATTCACAGAAATTTCTGATGACATAAATTCTAATTATATAAAAACTCCATTTCCAGTATTTGATAATGATCAAAATCGAAAAGATATGGCTAGATTTATGAGCAGTGCTAAAAAAGCTGATCTGGCTGTGGGGATTGTCTTAGACGCTTTAGAAAGAAATAATTTAAGAGCTGAAACTTTAGTCTTTTTTACCACCGATCACGGTATTGCTTTTCCTAATATGAAGTGTAATCTAAATGATTCTGGGACAGGGGTTTCCTTAATAATGGACTATCCCGGCAATAAACGGCGGGGAGATGTTATTGACTCTTTAATTTCTCAACTTGATGTTTATCCGACTATTTGTGATATTTTAGGAATTGATCAACCTGACTGGCTGGAAGGTAATTCAATGGTCCCAATATTTAATAATAATAAAGAAGAGATAAGAGAGGAATTATTTGCAGAGGTTACATATCATGCAGCTTATGAACCAATGAGATCAGTGAGAACAAAAAGATATAAATACATTAAATATTTTGATGAAGAAAATATTATACCAGCAAATATAGATGACAGTCCGGCAAAGGAATTTTTAGTTAAAAATAATTATTTAGAAAAAAAACATTCAAAGGAATATTTATTTGACCTATATTTTGATCCAGCAGAAAAAGAAAATTTAATTAATGATTCTGATTATAAAAAAGTTTATCAAAAATTAAAAGAAAAGCTTATTAACTGGATGGAAGAGACTGATGATCCTTTATTAAATTCAAAAGAACGAGTAGAAAAGCCAGAAGATGCAGTGGTCAATAAAAAAGAATGTTTAAGTGCAGAAGAGAACAATTTTGAATAGGGAGGAAATATTATGGCAAAGCAGAGCAGATCAAAACTTGTTATAGAGGAGGAAAAGGCAGCCTATAAACTTCTTCTACCAACTGTAATTATCCTGTTTATAGTTGCAGTATACCCTTTTTTACAGGTTTTTTATACAAGTACAACAGATAGAGTATTTGCCGGAAGCTCAGAAACAAAATTTATCGGCTTAGAGAACTATACTCAATTATTAGGTTTTATGGTGAGAGAATTACCAGCCAAAACTGATTCTGAAGGAAATCTTATAGTTGATTCAGAAACTGGAAAAAAAGAATTTAAACATCCAATTGATGTTTTACCGATGCGTCCTGTTCGTTATAAAAGTGCTTATCAGATTGATATATTTGGAAATAGATATGTTATTGGTGCCAGAAGTCCTGATTTTTTAAGAGCAATTGTTAATACAATATTATTTTCAATTATAGCAGTATCTTTAGAAACCTTATTTGGTTTAATTATCGCTCTTGTAGTTAATAGCAAATTTAAAGGTAGAGGTATAATGCGGGCCTTAATGCTGATTCCCTGGGCTGTAATCACAGTAGTTTCTGCCAGGATGTGGGAATGGATGCTTCATCCAAGCCGTATGGGTTTTTTCAATACAGTTTTATCTAAAATTGGAATTGGAAATGGTAATATTGCTTTTCTGGCTGCAGATAGTTTACAGCTCCCAAGTGTTATAGCTGCAGATGTCTGGAAAACTACTCCATTTATGGCTTTATTAATCTTAGCTGGTCTCCAGATGATCCCTCAGGAACTTTATGAAGCTGCCTGGGTTGATGGAGCAAATAGAGTAAAACAATTTACGACCATAACTTTACCACTGCTTAAACCTACTATTGCAGTAGCCTTAGTTTTCAGAACATTAGACTCTTTAAGAGTTTTCGGTCCATTTCAGGTAATGCTTGGATCTTCAAAGTATTCCATGGCTACTTATAACTATTACCAATTAATTGGTAATCGTGAAATGGGATTAGCTTCGGCAATTGGAGTAATTATTTTCATTTTAATTTCACTTTTTGCTTTCTTTTATATAAATATGCTGGGGGTTGATACAGAATGATGCCAGAAAACAGAGCTTTAAAATATATTACTAATATTGCTTTTATATTACTTTTAATATTAATCTCAGTTTATATTTTATTTCCTTTTTACTGGACAGTTAACTCATCTTTTAAATCAGAAACTCAACTGCAGATGATGCCAGCATCATTTTTGCCGACTGATCCAGATACGGGTAATATATCGTTCAATTTAACTAATTATAAGTCAGTATTACAAAACAAAGAGTTTTTAATGGGGATATTAAACAGTATAATTGTTGCTACTGCTACTACCTTTTTAGCCTTATTGGCAGGTTCTTTAGCAGGCTTTGCAATGGGACAGCTGCGGTTTAGAGGTAAAAAAATCACCCTTTATGTTATTTTATCAATGACAATGTTTCCTCAGGTAACAGTATTAACAGGCCTATATGCAGTGATGAGGGCCTTAAATCTTGAACCCAGATTAGGAATGATATTATCCTATATGATTTTCACACTGCCGTTCACTGCCTGGGTTTTGACTTCATTTTTTAAAGATTTACCCAGAGAAATTTTAGAGTCAGCAAGGGTAGATGGTGCTACATTTTTCCAGACCTTTAGATTTATTTTGTTACCGCTAACAGCTCCAGCTCTTGTTACAACAGGGCTGCTAACATTTATTAGATCCTGGAATGAATACCTGTTTGCTTTAACATTTACATCTGCAAGCAGAATGTCCAGAACCGTTCCGGTAGTTATAGCCTATTTTACAGGTGCGACGACTCACCAGGAACCATTTGGGCAAATAATGGCTGCTTCTGTAATTGTTACAGTCCCAATAGTAGTTTTAGTACTATATTTCCAAAGAAAAATAGTTAAAGGTCTTACTGCTGGTGCTGTTAAAGGATAAAAAAGTAAATCTACAGAGGAAGGGGGGGATAAAATAACAAATTAGAGAATTAGTAATTTAAATATTTAAATTTGTCATTAAAATTTTAAGGGGGAAAAATTAATGAAACGTAATAAGTTAATTGTTTTTACTGCTTTAGTTTTAGTTATTGCTTTTTCTTTTACAGCCTTAGCACAGGATGATAAGGTAGAAATCACAGTAGCTTCTGATACTGTTGGTGCTTCTTATGAATTAGCTCAAGAAGCTGCAGAGATGTATGAACAGGAAAACCCAAATGTTGAAGTCAATATTCTTGATACACCAAGATTAGCTAATGATCGTCTAAATCTATATCTACAATATTTTGAGCAGGAAAGCTCGGAAGTTGATGTTTATCAGATTGACGTTATCTGGCCTGGTGATTTAGAACAGCATTTTGTAGATTTATATAATTATGGTGCTGAAGAATATGTAGATGCACATTTTGAATCAATTGTAAAAAATAACACTGTAGATGGTAAACTAGTTGCAATGCCATTCCAGATTGGTGCAGGTCTGCTTTATTATAGAACAGACTTATTACAAAAATATGATCTTGAAGTTCCAGAAACCTGGCAGGAATTAGATCATGCTGCAAGAGTAATTATGGAAGGAGAAAGAGAAGAAGGAAATCAGGACTTTTGGGGCTTTGTCTGGCAGGGAGATAATTATGAAGGTTTAACCTGTAACGCCCTGGAATGGTTCTATTCTAATAATGGTGGACGTTTTATAAGTAGAGATAAAAAAGTAACTGTCAATAATCCACAGGCACTTGAAGCCTTAAAATTAGCTTCAAATTGGCCAGGAGGAATTTCTCCTGATGGAGTAGTTAGTTTTGCTGAAGAAGATGCTAGAAATGTATGGCAGTCTGGTAATGCAGCTTTTATGCGCAACTGGCCTTATGCTTACAGCTCCAGTGCAAGTGATGACAGTCGAATTAAAGGTAAGTTTGGAATAAGTCCACTTCCTAAAGGTGGAGAAGATGGTGTGAGAACAGCTACAGCTGGCGGCTGGCAGCTGGGAGTTAGTAAATATAGTGAAAATCCTGAAATAGCTGCAGACGTAGTATTTTTCTTAACCTCTTATAAAGTTCAAAAGTTAAGAGCAGTTGAAGGTGCCTTTAACCCAACAATCAAAGATCTTTATAAAGACCAAGATGTATTACAGGCAGTTCCAATTTTTGCTGATCTATATGATGTCTTTATGACTGCTATTCCAAGACCTTCAACAGAAACCGCACCAAATTATACTGAGGTTTCTAAACTGGTATCTGATTCCGTTCATTCTGTATTAACTGGAGATCAAGATCCCGAAGCAGCATTAAGATATTTAGAAGTAGATCTTCAGGATGTAACCGGCTTTGAAAGTGGAGAACCACAGGAGTACTAATCTAATAATTCAATCCCCTTCAATACTTTAAATTGGAGGGGATTTAAATATAAAGAGGGAGGAATTTTTAATGAATTATAAACTGTTTTGGGGAGATATGCACATGAATGTGCGTACTGACCAGATGGAAGATTTAGAAGCGATAATGGTTCATGCTAAGGAAGTTTTAGATTTTTTTCCCGTCGCCTATTATCCGTTTTATGTTTATAATCAACAGGGTTTAAATGTTGAGACCTGTAATGATGAAGAAATATTCCATAAACAGTGGGAGGATGTCTGTGAGGCAATAGCTGAGTATAATGAATCTGGTGAATTTGTAACTTTTCCTGGATTTGAATGGCATGGGGACAGAAAATTTTATGGAGATCATAATGTTTTTTACTTTAATGATCATGAACCTCTGGTTGGTTATAAAAAATTAGAAGACTTATATCAGCATTTGCGAGAACATAATGGGATAGCGATACCCCACCATACGGCTTATAAAATCCGAGAGAGAGGTAAAGACTGGAACTATTTTGATCCTGAGATCTCTCCGGTTGCAGAGATCTTTTCAATGCATGGATCTTCAGAAGGCTGCCAGACACCGTACACAATGAGCCGCAATCAGTCAATGGGTCCCAGAGTTTATCCGGGCAGTTTTCATTCAGGACTGGAACAGGGAAATAAGTTTGGCTTTATTGGCTCTGGTGATAATCACATGGGAGTTCCAGCTTATAGAGATCATGGAATTATGGGACTTTACGCTGAGGAATTAACAAGAGAATCAATCTGGAAAGCAATCAAAGAAAGAAGAACATATGCAGTTACAGGTGATAGAATAAAATTATTATTTAAGCATCAGGATGGTACATTTATGGGCTCAGAAACCGATTCAGAAGGACCACATAAATTTAACGTGGAAGTAGAAGGTAGTGACATTATTGATCGGATAGACTTAATTCGCAATAATAAAATTATTGATGCTTTTGTACAGACAGAAAAAGAAAAGAATAAAAGAAAAAATAACGAAAGAACTGTTAAGCTGCGTTTGCAGTTTGGCTGGGGACCGGAAGAAAACTTTGAAACACGCTGGAATAACTGGCAGGGTAATCTGTCAGTCGAAAATGGAGAAATTATAGATTTAGAAAGAGGGTTTAACTGGAGAAATCAAAAAGCTGAAGAACAAGAAGATGGTTCATATAAATGGAATTTAAAGACAAAGGCCCGAAAATATGACCAGCATCTGATTTTCACTCTAGAAATTGATGACAATAGTCTAATAAAAATTAATTCTGATGGAAAAGAAGTTGAGATTCCTGGTGATAAGGCGGAAGAATTCAGTGATGTTATTGCCCATATTGATCAGGCAAAAGCCACTATCAAAAAAGAATTCGATTTAGATGAAGATGAGATAGAAAATCCAGATCATTTTTATCATAATGCATTTAAATTAAAGATTCACCGCAGTGTGCCTGAAGCTAAATATAAAATTTCAAAAAGTTTTACTGATGATTATGATG
>JASMSZ010000078.1:0-15996 GCA_041694515.1 Halanaerobium sp. | reverse complement strand
CTGATGTTCTCCTGTAATTCCAAGCTGCCTCTTTTTAGTTCCAGCAGCTATTAAAACAGCTCTAGTATTAATTTTTTTATTACTTTTTGTAAGCAGAATATGTCCTTCTGGCTGAGGGTTAATATCTGTGATTTCCTCTCCAAAAAGTGTGTCTATCTTATAGTTTCTAAGGTGCTTTAAAAAATCCTGCATTAGATCTGGGCCTGAATTTCCATATTCAGGTAGGTAATTATCGATGGTGTCAGTTTCCAACACCTGACCACCTATATCCCGAGCTACCATCAGAACTTTTAAGCCTTTCCTGGCTGCATAAACTGAAGCAGTCATTCCAGCCGGTCCAGCTCCAACCACCGCCAGATCCCAGTCTTTTTCACTGCAGTTTGGCCTTTCAAATTCTATCAGATCATCAAGTCCACCAGAGCTGACAAGCTCAATTAAATCATCATAGCCGCCAATTTTCTCATTATTAATAAAAATTTGGGGTATAGTTTTTTTGCCGCTCCGCTCGACCATCTCCTGCTGCAGCTCTTCATTATCTGTAATATCATAATCAGTATAGTCAAGACCCAAACTTTTTAGCATCGCCTTTGCTCTTCTACAGTAAGGACACCAGGTTTTAGTATAGATTTCAATCTTTGGCTCATTCATTAGATCAAATCCTTTCTGTTATTTGATTTCAGAAAAAACAATATCTTTAATGGTTGTCTGTTTAAAGTTATTAAATGACTAATTTAATAACATTACCAGCCGGATCTTCTGTAAATATTCCATTATCTTTTTCAATAACTTTATAGCCCATCTTTTTTAAGTTTTCTAAACTTTCATTCCTCTTTTTCTGATCAGGAAAATTTAATGTATAATATTCCAGTCCAGCTGAATTTTCTGGCAATGTATCTGCTCCCTTAATATCCCAGGTATTTAATCCTATATGATGGTGGTAGCCTCCTGTAGATAAAAACAAAGCTGATTTTCCGAGCCTCTGGATGATATCAAAATCTAAACCCTGAACATAGAATTTCTTTGCTTTTTCTAGATCACTAACCTGAAGATGAATATGACCTATCTTAGCTTTTTTAGGCATTCCATCCCATTCTGAATTAGCTGCTTCATTCAATATTCCTTCATAATCTAATGATTCTGTTACCATTTCTATTTGCCCATTTTTCCGATTCCATTCACTGGTATCAAGATCAGCATAAACTTCAATTCCATTATCATCTGGATCTTTAAGATATATTGCTTCACTTACTCCATGATCTGATCCTCCTGTTATTTCATAATTCTTTTCTCTCATATTTTTAAGAAATAATCCCAGCTGAAATCTATCCGGCAGCAAAATTGCAAAATGATATAAGCCGGTCCTATTTGGAAGTTTCTCAATTATATCACCAGAAGAAGTCAAAGTAATCATAGCGGTTGCTCCATCAGCAGTTAATAAAACTTTATTGACTTTCTTTTCTAAAATCTCCAAACCTAATATTTCCTGATAAAAAACCAGTGATTTATTTAAGTCTCTAACTTTTAGTACAATTTGTTTGACATACTTATTTTCTTGATTATGAAATTCTTTCATTCTATCATTCCTCTCATTTAGAGATTAAATTTGAACTGTTCTTTAAAAAATCAAGAGCAAACTGCGCATGTAATGCTGTACCATATTTCATGTAATCTTCATCAATCTTAAATTTTTCGTGATGGGGAAAATAGACAGCTTCCTTTTCCTCATTTTTATATCCGATAAATGCATAGACTCCTTTAGCATGCTGAAAATAATAAGCCATATCTTCTGATCCCATATATTTAGATATAGACTTATTTTGACCTTTTCCAAAGACTTTTGCTGCAGACTGATCTGCTAACTCTGCTAAATCTTCATCATTATAAAGGCTGGGAGTGCTATCATCTATTTCTATATCCACCTTCAGCTCATATGCATCAGCAATTGCTTCTGCGTGTCTTTTTACTGCCTGATGAGCTTTTTCTCTTACCTCAGAATCAAAATATCTCATAGTAATATCAAGCTCTGTATACTTAGCAACTACATTTGCCTTTGTTCCTCCAACAAATTTGCCGACTGAAAGAACTAATGGCTTTTGAGCATCAATATTTTTAGTTACTATCCCTTGCAGATCAGTAACAAAAGTACAGGCGGGGTGAATGGTATCTTTAGCTCGATGTGGAGCTGATCCATGACCTGATATTCCTTCAAACTTAACATAAATAGTATCACTACCTGCCATTCTATATCCTGGTTCAATATTAAAATACCCGGTTTCTAATTCCGGCATCCCATGCATAGCAAAACAGGCATCAACTCCATCCATTCCACCTGCTTCTATTATTTTTTTAGCACCTGAAAATGTTTCTTCACCTTCCTGAAAGAAAAATTTAATTTCTCCAGCTATTTTATCTCTCATCCCAGCCAAAATTTTTGCAGCACCTAACAGCATAGCCGTATGAGCATCATGTCCACAGGAATGCATTACTCCAGATTTTTGAGATTTAAAATCTACATCTGCCTCTTCTTTTATCGGCAGAGCATCCATATCTCCTCTTAAAGCTATGGTTTTTTCACTTTTTTCTCCTCTTAGAGTAGCTATTAAAGAGGTATTTCCTGCTTTTTGATATTCAATTCCTAATTTATCTAATTCACTCATAATTTTTGCTTGAGTATTATATTCCTCACCGCTGAGTTCAGGATTTTTATGTAAGTCTCTTCTGAATTTAATAATATAATCCTCAATTGTTTTAGCTTTTTCTAATATATCTGACATAAAACAGTTCCTTTCTATTTCAATTTAGCATTTTTTGAAACTCTTTTTAAATGAATATCTTTTTTCATACAGAACAACCTGATTAAAAATGTTACTGCAAAAGCGGTATATAAAGCCGCCTTATTGCCAACAGTTCGATAAGTAATAATAAAGAAAATTGATCCAATTACAGCTGCTACTGCATAAACTTCTTTGTGAAATACATAAGGTATTTCATTTGCAAATAAATCCCTCAGTGTACCTCCACCTGTGCCAGTCATTACGGCTAAAACTATTATAATAAATGGTTGAGTATAGCCATTATTAACTGCTACTTCTGAGCCAATTGCAGTAAATGCAGCCAGTCCAACAGCATCAAAAATATTTAAAATTTGATTAAAGCGAATTATCTTTTTATAAAATAAAATAACTAAAAAAGCAGATAAAATACTGATTATGAGATAGATTGGGTTAGCAAGAGAAACAGGTAAATCTTTATTTATTAATATATCTCTAATAGTCCCTCCGGCAACTGCAGTAGTTATTCCAAAAACAGCAACCCCATAATAATCCATCTCCTTTTCTATAGCACGCAGAGCTCCTGACATTGCAAAAGCTATAGTTCCTATAATGTCAACAATCGAAATAAATTCCATTTTAACCTCCTGATTTATTAAAAAAAGTCCTCAGAAAATCTCCATTATTTAACGGAAAAATGAACATTCTCTGAGGGGAAATCATCTTCCAAAATGTTATTTTAAAAGATTATCCCTGGGTGTGATAACCGCCATCTACATGAAGAATCTCTCCGGTTACCATGCTCGATAGATCACTGAGTAGATAAAGGGCACTTGCAGCAACTTCTTTCTGCTCAACTAATCTTTTCATCGGAGATTTATCTTTAAAATTTTTCATTAGATCTCTAAAATCAGAAATACCGCTGGCAGCTCTGGTTAGAATTGGACCTGGCGAAAGGGCATTAACTCTAATATTATCACGCCCGAGATCTGCGGCAAGGTATTGAACTGAAGATTCGAGGGCAGCTTTAGCAACTCCCATAACATTATAATTTGGAATCACCTTTTCCCCTCCATAATAGGTCAAAGTAACTGCTGAGCCGCCTTTTTCTTTCATAAAAGGATATGCCAGTTGAAGAGCTTTGACATAAGAATAAACACTTATTTCCATACTTCGCAGGAAACTGCTGCGGTCTGTATCCATATATTTCCCTTTTAAATCATCTTTATTAGGACCACCGGCAATTGCATGGACTATAAAATCAAATTGACCTCCGAACTCTTCTCCAATCTTTTTGAAAACTGCCTCAAATTCCTGGTCATCTGTGATATCTAGTGTGTGATAACCTGCAGCTCCAATTTCTTTAAATAAAGGGATTACCTTTTCTCCAATTTTTTCATTCTGATAGGTGAAAGCAAGTTCTGCTCCCTCTTTTTTTAATCTCTCTGCAGTCTCCCAGGCAATTGATTTTCTATTTGCTACCCCCATAATTATTCCCTTTTTCCCTGACATTAATCCAGCCATCATAATTACCTCCCACAATAAATTGATTTAGTTTCAGATGAAATTAATGATTCGTTTTAAGTAAGAATATTTCATTCTATACTTAGTATAATTCATCTAAAACAAAGGTATTCCTTCAATTTTATCAAATATAATTAATTAAAAATTATCCAGAGCTTTATCTAATTTAATGATCAATTTTAATAACAATTTTTCCTCTGGCATGATGGGTTTCACTTAACTCATGAGCATCTTTTAAACCCTGTTCAGTAAAGGGAAATTCTGTTCCTACAACAGGTTTTAATTCCTCTTTTTCCATCATTTCAGCAAGAATTGCAAGTTCCTTACCATCCGGTATTAACCAGTGAAAATCAGCCTCTACACCATGCTGATCAGCTTTTTTCTGGTCAGGTTCTTCAACAATCGAGACCAGCTTACCCCTATTCTTAAGAACTTCAAAACTTTTCTCCTGTACTTCACCTCCAAGAGTATCAACAACTAGATCATAATCTTCCAACTCCTGAGAAAAATCAGCTTCTGTATAATCAATGACTTCATCAGCTCCCAGAGATTTTAAAAACTCTACATTTTTTGAACTTGCTGTAGTCGCAACATATGCACCCAGATTTTTAGCAATTTGAACAGCAAAACTTCCAACCCCTCCGGCACCTGCGTGAATCAATACTTTCTCACCTGAGTCCAAGTTCCCAACATCAAGAAGACACTGATAAGCAGTTAGCCCGGCAAGAGGAACAGCAGCTGCCTCTTTGAAACTAATATTATCCGGAATTTTTGCAAGCAGTTCCGCTTTTGCTGTAGTATATTCAGCATAAGTGCCCCTATTTGTAAGCTCTGGTCTGACAAAAACTCGATCACCTTTTTGAAAAGCATCTACATCTTCTCCTACTTTTTCGACTATTCCAGCTGCATCCCAGCCTAAAACTATAGGAAATTCAAAGGGGAATTTTTCTTTAAGATAACCATATCTTAATTTCCAATCGATTGGATTAACAGCTGCCGCCTGTATTTTAATTAAAACTTGATCAGTCTCTGGATCTGGTTTCGCTAATTCTTTTTCTTTTAATTCTTCTTTATCACCATATTGATCAATAACTATTGCCTTCATAATTAACACCTCTTTTATAATTTTAATTTAATAGATTACGATTTAAGTTAATTGTTACAAAAACATCATTTTTTATCAGTATTGACTTTAACAATCGAATTTTAACTCTTATCCACTATGTAAAATAAATATTAAATTATTGAAAATTACTTGACTATCTAAAAAAATACAAATATAATTTAAATATGATTAAAATCGAATATTCAAATATAGGAGGTCATAAAGTGGAGATTATTGAAGTCTTAAAGGCTCTGGCCCATGAAAACAGAATTAGGATTTTAAACCTTTTAGCTAAAAGTGAACTCTGTGTCTGCGAATTAGAAAACATTATGCAGGTTAATCAGTCCAATGCCTCCCGACATCTGGCGAAATTAAAGCAGGTCAATTTAATTAAAGGTAGAAAAAAAGCTCAGTGGATATACTATCATCTCAACGAAAAAATGCTGGCTGAGCATAAATTTATCAAACTTTTAATCGAAGATGAACTGGACGACTTTGCTGAGGCCAGAAAAGATTTAAAAAGGCTTAAAAAATACAATAACAGTTCTTTAAGCTGTGAAACACTTCCTGAAAGTAATCTATTTTCAAAATAGTAATTTTTATTTAAAACATAATAACTATTTATAAGGAGAGATATTTAATGAAGTATAAAGTTGGATTTATTTGTGTTGGTAATTCCTGCCGCAGTCAAATGGCAGAAGGTTTTGCAAGAGAATATGCTGGTGATATTTTAGAAGTTTACAGTGCAGGTACTGATCCTTCTCCGGAGGTTAAACCAAATGCTGTTAAAGCAATGGATGAAGTTGGAATAGATATCAGTGATCATTATCCAAAACTACTGGAAGAAATTCCTTCTGAACTGGATATTTTAATTACAATGGGCTGTGGTGTTGAATGTCCTTACATACCCTGTAAGTTTAGAGAAGACTGGGGTTTAGATGATCCGGCCGGTCACCCAATTGAAGTTTTCAGAGAAACAAGAGAAATTATTGATCAGAAAGTTAAAGAGCTAATTGAAAAAGTAAAGAATGATGAAATTTAATTAAATAAAAACAGCAGTTTAAGCTTAGTCTGTTTGTTTGAGCTGCTGTTCTATATTTTTAAGCAGGCATATGATTAAAACCGAATCTATTAATATAAAGTGAGGGATTTATTATGAGCAATAATTTTAAAAAAGAAAATTCTAAAACAGAAATTGAAGTGAAAAATGAGGACAATTCTTTAAGTATTTTTGAAAAATATTTAAGTGTCTGGGTAGGACTCTGCATTGTTATCGGAGTTGCTATCGGAAGGTTATGGCCAGCTTTTCCTAATACTTTAAGCAAATTTGAATATGCTCAAGTTTCTATTCCGGTTGCTATATTAATCTGGTTTATGATCTATCCCATGATGGTCCAGATTGATTTCAGCTCTATTTTTGAGGCCGGTAAAAAACCAAAAGGATTAACTGTTACCCTGGTCAGCAACTGGTTGATTAAACCTTTTACGATGTACTTTTTTGCCTGGCTGTTTCTGCAGGTGATCTTTAAAAACTTAATCCCTGCCGGACTGGCCCAGGAGTATGTTGCAGGTGCAATACTGCTCGGAGCAGCACCCTGTACAGCTATGGTTTTTGTCTGGAGTTATTTAACTGATGGAGATCCAGCTTATACCTTAATTCAGGTTTCAGTCAATGATCTGGTCCTGATCTTTGCCTATGCTCCGCTGGTTATGTTTCTTTTAGGCTTAAATAATTTAACAGTTCCCTGGGATACAATTTTACTCTCAGTAATTTTATATATTGTTATACCTCTGACAGCAGGTTACCTCTCTCGCAAATATTTGCTTAAATACAAAGGAAAAGAATGGTTTGAAGGGGTTTTTCTTAAAAATTTAAGTGAGCTCACAGTAATTGGTCTACTATTAACTTTGATTATCCTTTTCTCATTTCAGGGAGATGTGATTTTAAATAATCCCTTCCATATTCTTTTAATTGCTGTTCCCCTGACTATCCAGACCTTCTTTATTTTTGCGATAGCTTATGGCTGGTCCAAACTCTGGAAGATCAATCATTCGGTAGCTGCACCGGCAGGAATGATTGGAGCCAGCAACTTTTTTGAACTCGCTGTAGCAACAGCAATCTCAGTTTTTGGTCTGCAGTCTGGAGCTGCACTCGCCACAGTGGTTGGGGTGTTGGTTGAGGTTCCGGTAATGCTGGCCCTGGTCAAAATAGCTAATAAAACCAGAAAGTATTTTTAATATTATTTATTAAAGCCACCTTAAATATTAACAACTAAAGGTGGCTTTTTATTTAAATAAATGTCTCGGTTTCTTTTCTTTTCTCGCCAAAATTCTCGATTAAATAATCGGTGATTTTTTCAAAATGAGAATGATCCATATATTTAGCCTCAACAAGACATTTTTGAATACAGCTGCAGCATTTTCCTTTCCATTATTTATTTTCACCATATACTTTTTCAAGGTTAGCCATTTTGGCTGTCATATTCTTTAAAAGCAGATCTACTAAAATTAAAGATGTCATTGCTTCTACAACCACAACTGCTCGGGGAACAATTACCGGATCATGTCGTCCCTCAATATTAATTTCAATATTTTCACCAGCTTTATTTACAGTCTGCTGAGTTTTTTCGATTGAAGGAGTTGGTTTAACAGCAGCTCTCAATACAATATCACTGCCATCTGTAATCCCACCTAGGGTACCGCCGGCATTATTAGTTAATTTAGTTATTTTTTCCTGCTGATAATTAAAAAAATCATTATGCTGATGCCCGGTCATTTCAGCAGCTTTGAAACCGCTGCCAATTTCCACTCCCTTGACCGCTCCAATTGACATAATAGCTCTAGCAAGCAGGGCATCTGTTTTATCAAAGACCGGATCTCCCAGCCCAGCAGGTATATTCTTTACCCTGCATTCAATTGTACCACCAGAAGAATTATTTTCTTCAATCAATTTTGTTAAATATGCTTCTGCCTCCTGAGCTGCCTCCAGATCCGGCATATATAAAAAATTTTTTTGAATATCATCCTGATTAAAATTTTCCGAGTCAATTTCCACAGGTCCAATTGAAGCTGTATAGGCTGTTATTTCAACACCAAGTTCTGCCAGTATTTTTCTTGCTACCGCTCCGGCTGCAACTCTGGCTGCAGTTTCTCTGCCTGAAGCACGTCCACTTCCTCTGTGATCTCTAAAACCATATTTTAAATCATAACTATAATCAGATTGGGCCGGTCTGTAGACATCTTTTAAAGCAGAATAATCCTTTGAACGCTGATTTTTATTATAAATAATCATCGAAATTGGAGTTCCGGTTGTCTTACCTTCAAATAAACCCGAAAGAATTTCCACCTCATCTTTTTCCTTGCGGGGAGTTGTAAATGGGGACTGACCTGGCTTTCTCTTATCTAAGTCTTTTTGAATATCTGCTTCTGAAATTTCAAGTCCGGCCGGACAGCCATCAATTACAACGCCTAAAGCCTTACCATGTGATTCTCCCCAGGTTGAAATTTTAAATAAATCTCCCAGTACTGATCCTGACATTTATCTCACCTCTTTTAAATTTTAAAACCCGAAAGAACAGAAAATTATTCTATTTCTTTCGGGCTCAGATCTTTTATTTTTGTTTTAATGTTTAAATTAAATAATTTTCAAAAATTTACATAGTTATAATTTGATAACCATCTTTTATGTAGGCTTCCATAGAAGGATGACCACTCATATCACCTTTGAGAGGAATATCTGTTTTCTCGTTATATTCTAATACTCCCAGTTTAGCAGAACAGGCTTTACAGATACAGTCGATTAGTCCTTTCTCTTTAGCCTCAAAATAGTGCTTGTTATTTGACTCTTCCAGCTTTTGAACCAATTTTACTGCTTCACCTTCAAAAATAATCTTTGCCTCATGTCCTTTTTCAGCTAAGTCCAGTGCATTGAGCAGCACATGCTGAAAACACATCAATTCTCCGTTAAATGCGAAAAATGCAAATTTATCCATTAACATCACCTCTTTTATAATTTATTAAAAATAATATCATAATTTATTCTTTTTTTCATGCTCAAGCAGCCACTTTTTCCGCCAGATTCCTGCCCCATAACCACCTATTTTACCACTGCTTGCAGTTACCCGGTGGCAGGGAATAATAACTGGAATGCTGTTTTTATTATTGGCATTACCAACTGCTCTGTAAGCTTTATTATTCCCGATTGCTTCTGCCACTTCCTTATAAGAAAAGGTAGCTCCATAAGGAATTTCTCTTAGCTGTCTCCAGACACTTTTTTGAAAATCTGTACCTTCAATTCTAAGTGGAAGCTTGAATTCTTTCCTTTCACCCTCAAAATACTCATCCAGCTGCTTTTTCGCAGCTGCCAAAACAGCTGCCTCCCCTTCCTGATAGCGCTTTACTTCCTGAAAATGAAGGCGCAACAGCTCACCCTGACTAGCCTGGAGCTCAATTAACCCAATTGGTGAGTCATAATATGCCACTTTATTAGCAGTAGATAATTCTCCAGCGTTTTTAAAAACCTGATCAAGATTTTGAGCTGTTATCTCCCAGATATAAAAAGAAGCTGCTGTATTGTAAGGAGAGAAATTTCGTTCAAACTTTTTGAAATCTTTTTCTGTCGGCTCAGATTTCAAGCCATAAAACCACTGAATCCCCTTCCTAATACCTAGATCATGATAACTGATTACATTTCTTCTAACTAAAGAAAATATTAAAAACATCTCTGCTGTCCAGCGGCCAATCCCTTTAACAGCTGTTAACTGTTCAATTATTTCTTCATCTGAAAGCTCTTCAATTTTAGCAAGCTGAACTTTATTCTTCAAAACCGCTTCTGCAAGATTATTAAGGTAATTAACTTTACGCTCAGATAGACCGGCTTCTTTCAGTTTATTTTCAGGAACAGCAGCAACAGCCTCAGGCGTTAATTTAGGAAGAATATTATTTACTTTCTTCCAGATAGAATCAGCCGTACTGCCAGAAAGCTGCTGGTAGACAATACTCTGAGTTAGAGAAGTAAAAGGATCAGGAGTATAATGTCTATTTATTTCACCAAGATATTCAATTAAATCTGACATCCTCCTGTCTTTAACTTTTAGGTGATCAATTTCTGCTTGAGAAATTTCTATTTTCTTTTTCATAATCTAAAAACACCTCAATTAAAGGAGATCTTAACTAAATCTATCTATTTAATTACCATTCAATTCTTCTTCAATATCTTCTTTTTTAGTAGCTATAGAGTCAGCCAGGTGAAGAAGTCTCACATCAGGATAGAGTTCTTCTGCTTTACTTCTTTTGCGCTCATCAAAGGGGCCATAAGGTCCCATATGATAGGTAATCGCAAGGATATCCCTCTCTTCTAAGTTAATGAATTTAGATGCTTCAAGAATTGCCCGCATTGAATGGTTTAATGGCAAATTATCCTCGTTATAATTCCAGTCATTTCTTAAATCAGGTGGAGCAACATTCCGTCCATCCTTAAACCACTTGATCAAATCACTGGCATATTCTTTGGAAATTATAAATTCCTTATCCTCAACATATTTATCAAGGCCATAATTATTATACATTTCCATATTATCTCTAACCAGACTTCTTAAAAAATTATTCTGGCCGGGAGTAATAGTATGCTGCATCTCTGAAGTATAAGCAAAACATTTTTCGATATCATGCAGGGAAGCCTGAAGAATAATATTTTCCCGTGGTATGCCTGCAGAAATTTCTTCATTTAATTTTAAATATTCTCTCTTAACATTTTCAGTGTGTTCTAAAAGTCCACCAGTCCTATTTAAATGATGTCTAATACTGGCCGGCTTTTTATAAAAATCAATTTCTTCTAAAAAAACTAACAATTCTTCAATTCCATTTTTTCCGGTCTGTTTAAGATCGGCAATAAAAGTTTCTTTCAGTTCCTTCATTTTTGCACCTCTTGTATATTCTAGTTATTTTAAATCCTGTTGTTTTAAATTCTAATTCTTAATAACTTACTTATCAAATTTTAACATTTAAAGACCTATAAAACAAGTTAAATTGATAAGCAGGAATATTTATTGCATTAAACCCGCAGTGATCCGCGAAACCCTCGGGAACTATAATATGATTGAGCACCATTATGATAAACAAAAACATGATCATAGCGGCGGTCACAGAAAAGTGCTCCTCCCAGTTCTCGAATCTCTTCAGGTGTTTTTATCCAGCTTGAAGTTTTTAAATCAAAGTCTCCCAGCTCCTGCAGCTTGCGGTATTCTTTTTCTGTTAAAATTTCTATTCCCATATCCGCAGCCAGATCAAGGGCACTATTTTCAGGCTTATTCTTTTTTCTTGAATCAAGTGCTTCCCGATCATAGCAGAGACTCCTTCTTCCGGCAGGACTTTCAGCTACACAGTCGACAAATATATATTCTCCACTATTCTGGTCAAAATCAACAGCATCCGGTTCTCCACCTGTTTTTTCCATCTCATTCAGTGACCACAATTTTTCCGGTTTAGATAAAAGTCTTTTTTCTAACGCAGACCATTTAAGATTCTGATGGCGATCCATATTTTCTTCAAAGCGTTCTTTTGAAATTTTAATTAATTTCTGCTCCTGTTCTGCAGATAATTCTTTTTTAGCGTTTTTCTTCACCCTTTTATCCCCCTTTAACTTTAAAGGTTTTATAAATAAATTTTTAGTTTCTCTCTATAAATATAGTATATTACTCAGAAATAGTTATAGCAACACAATTAATTATTAAATAGAAAACCTGTATAACTACAGCTAATTAGGCCACTGCCGTTATACAGGTTAAGTTAAAATATTTATTAGTCTAAATATTTTCAATTACTCTTGTTAATCTTGATTTTATTTCTTTTGCTATTTCATTAACTCTTTTGTCTTCTGACATTCCCAGGGCCTTTACAGGATCAATCGCTGCTACTTCTGTTTCTTCATTGTCATTTTCGTAAATAATCACATTACAGGGAAGCAAGAGGCCAAGTTCTGCTTCCTCGCCTATACCTTCAAAAGCAAAGGCGGGGTTGCAGGCTTCTAAAATAATGTAGTTATTCATATCTTTATCCAGCTTCTCTTTAAAAGTCTTCTGCATATCAATTTCTGCCAGGACACCAAAACCCTCTTCTTTCAACTCATTTTTCACCTTAGTTACTGCCTCAGAATAGGAAAGTTCAACTGTTTTTTGAATTCCATATTTACTCATCATTATTCCTCCTTATATTTTAAGGTTGAATTTTGAATCTAATTGTTTAAATTATCAAGAATTTCTTTTAACTCTTCTTTAGTGATTTCGCCTTTAGCATAACGCTCTCTGGCAATTTTTTCTGCACTATCTTCACTTTTTCTATATTCAATTTCTCTGCTATTGTTAAATCTATCTTGCTGGTCAGTAAATTTACTGTGACCGCTATAGGGTGGACCACCATTTCTGCGATCATGACGACTGTGATGATTGTGCCTGTTATATTCCTTAAAGAAATAATAGACAACACCAATGATTACAATCCAGAAAATAATTGAAAACCCACCGCCCATCATTCCTGGGCCAAAACCCATCATAATTATACCTCCTACTTATTATTCCAAACTTTATTCTAAACTAATAAATAATCTTTAGTACCATCTGTCAAGCCAGTCGCGCATCATAAAAATTTCCTGCCTCTGACTATTTCTAATACTTTCAGCAAGTAAATAAACTGATCGATGTTCAGCTAGATCCTGCATAATTAACTGCTGGGACATCATAACAGCTCCCATATGGTGGAAAATCATATCTTCTAAAAAGGCATAATCTAATTCGCCGCCAGCTAATCCTTCATAATTTCCCATCATTGGTTGATACTGATAATTGTTTGTTCTATTAGGATACCACTCAGCCAGGTACTTTTCCATTTCTTCAATTTCCTGAGTCTGAACCTCTATAATATCTTTAGCAAATTCTCGCATTTCCTCCCTATTGGTATTATCTCTTAAAATCTCTGCCTTGGTTACAGCTTCTTCATGGTGAGGTATCATTTTGACTAAAAATTCATATTCACTGTTTACTGATTCCATCATTCCAGGTCTCATCATACCCGGCCCCATCATTCCGGGTCCAAATTCAGGCTGGGCAAAAACAAGATTAGCTCCAATACCAACTGCTGCTAATATAATTAAAGTAATTATTAAATTTTTCTTCATTTAGTTATCCTCCTTTAAGCTTAAATCAGCTCTCAACATACCCCTATTAGGTATCTTAAACATAGTATAGCACTCGGGATTAATTCTGTCAAGACTTATATCGCAATTGTTAAATATTAAACTCTACTATTACTGTCATCTTTACTCTAAA
This sequence comes from Halanaerobium sp., assembly GCA_041694515.1. Classification (GTDB taxonomy): domain Bacteria; phylum Bacillota; class Halanaerobiia; order Halanaerobiales; family Halanaerobiaceae; genus Halanaerobium. The sequence continues at coordinate 2,275 of JASMSZ010000078.1, read as the reverse complement.
TTAATTATAGGATAGAAATGTGAAGAGAATATGAATTAATGATAAAGATTTTTTAATTTTTGATAAGAAAAAAGAGTGGCTGACAAAAAGCCCCTCCTCTAGAACAAATTATTTAGTTGGCTAAAAATTATAGTTTAACTATTATTCTGCCTTTTGAATTTCCGGCCAGCATGTTTTCAATCTGCCTATCTAAATCTTCTAATCGTACTTCTGTTGTAAACTCATCCAGTTGATCAAGCTTCCAGTCTGAAGCAATTTTCTGCCAGATATCTTCTCTTAAAGTTCTTTTGCACTGAACAGAATCAATCCCAAATAAGCTGATCCCTCTTAAGATAAAGGGGTAAACATTAAGATCCAGCTTTGCCGATGCTACATTTCCACAGCAGGTCACAGCTCCATCATAGCTGGTTGATTTAATAGCATTAGAAAGTAGACTGCCACCTACAGTATCAATAACGCCTGACCACTTTTCTTTTAACAGCATCTTACCGGAATCATCAGCAAGCTCTTTTCTATCTATAATATTTTTTACCCCTAAGTTATTGAAATATTCTTCTGCCTCAGTTTTTCCAGTTGCTGCTGTAACATCATAACCGAGCTTTGCTAAAATAGCAGAGGCAAAACTGCCGACCCCTCCGGAAGCACCAGTAACCAGGATATTTCCTCGTTCAACATCTGCTGCTAAAAGTTTATAAACCGAAAGTGCTGCTGTAAATCCTGCAGTCCCATAAATCATACTTTCTTTTAAAGACAGATTCTCTGGTAATTTCACAGCCCACTCTGCAGGGATTCGGATATATTCCTCAAAACCACCGTCAGTATTCATTCCTAAATCATAACCGGTAACTATAACCTGATCGCCTTTTTGATAAGTACCACTACTGTCTTCGACTACTATGCCTGCTGCATCTATACCAGGTGTATGAGGATATTCCTTGGTAACTCCTTTATTCCCAGCTGCAGAAAGAGCATCCTTATAATTTAAAGAAGAGTATTTAACCTTAATTATTAAATTACCTGCTGGCAGATCCTTAATTTCTTTTTCTATAACTTTTCTTGTATATTCTCCCTTAACTTCACTTACTTCCAGTGCTTTAAATTTTATATTATCCATCTTTATTATCACTTCCTTTAGCCTTATCTTAACATAAGCGCTCTTGAAATTAAATATTTAAATCTGGCCAATAAACAGCTGAACTGTAAAAGAAACAATAACTACCAGTGAAGAAATAATAAAACCGTGCAGTAATGGTTTAATTCCTGAATCAGATACCTCGCTAAAATTAGTTGTCAGGCCAATTGCTCCTAGAGCCATAATCATCATGAATTTAGATATTGAAGCAATATTGCTGCTTAATTCAGCTGAGATAAAACCGGTACTTTTTACGGCCACCATTGCTAGAAATAAGAGAATAAAATAAGGAAATATATTTTTGATTTCAACTTTTTCTTCCTGTTCATTTGCACTTAAACCCAGCTTTTTATTTTCTCTGGCATTTATAATTGAAAAAATCATTACAATAGGCACAATAGAAAGAGTTCTCGTTAATTTTACGATTACCGCAAAAGCACCAGCAGCATCCGAAAAAGCATAGCCAGCTGCTACAACCGAGGAGGTATCATTAACTGCTGTTCCTGCCCAGAGGCCAAAACCTAAATCACTCATGCCAAAATATCTCCCTGCTAGAGGAAATAAGATTACCATCAGCACATCAAATATAAAAGTATCGGAAATAGCATAGTCTATATGGCTGTTGTACGCATAAATTGTTGGAGCTACTGCAGATATTGCAGAGACAACGAAGACACCGGTACCAGCTGAAATCAGACTTGAAAGTTTCCTGTTCATATTAAAAAGACGTCCAAATAAATATCCTCCTCCAAAGGCAGTCAGCAGAGTAAAGGTCATCACAATTAACGAATAACCACCAACAGATAAAACCTGAGAAAAACTCAAAGTAAGTACCATCAGTACAATTCCTGCTTTTAAAATTTTCTTCGAAACAAAATTGATACCGCTATTGAAAATAGAAATTCCTCTAATAATCGGATTTAAAAGCATCCCCAGCATTAGTGCCAGAACACTGCCGCTGATCAAATGCATAGGTATGTAAGTGCTTACAGCTTTAGCAGTTAAAGCTAATAAAATTGTAAGGATGATCCCTGCTAGATAATCACTAAGCTTATTCATTTTATCTTCCCCCTTATAGTTTACAATCTTGATTTTATAACAGATTATCGATAAAATAAAATTATAATATTTTATAAATATATA
>JASMSZ010000077.1:0-4844 GCA_041694515.1 Halanaerobium sp. | reverse complement strand
ACTTTTAAAGGTGCTCCAATATGTTGTTTTAGAGGAATAATTACTTCCTCAGGACGTTTCGCATTTTTTAAGGGTTTATCCTTTGTTAATTCCTTATTATACTCAGGATGTATACCCTGTTTAAAAGTCAAAGCTTTCACTATACAATTTCACCCCTTATACATATTTTCTAATAAAAATTTAGAATTGAAATATTTATTATAAACTAGATTTAGAATCCAAACCATAAATTATTATATACTAATTGTTAAACAAGAACAACATTATTTGAGATAAAGATTTTATTCACGAATGACTATGAATCCAGGATAACCTTCTGCTTCCAGATTTTGAGCAGCTGTTTCCGCGCCTTCTCTAGTTTGATAACCAATTACCTGGACCTGGTGGGGGCTGGAATCAGTAACTACAACTTGATATCCTAATTTCTCTACTTCTTTTTTAACTGAGAGTGCATTGTTATAATTAGAAAAAGCTCCAATCTGAACTCCAAAACCTCCGGCTATTTCGTTTTTCTGAGAAGAAGTTTCATTTTCTCCTGCTGGCTGACCATTTTGATTCTGATCAGGATTAGCTGTTTCTTCTGCTGCTTCCTGATTATTTTGTTCAGAAGCAATCTTTAACTCTTCTTCTGTTGGTGCAGTTAAATTATTTTCAGTATTATTAACTTCTTCAGGTTCTGAAGTTTGCTCATCATTTTGCGGCAGCTCCTGACTTATATTGGGAGTGTTTTGTTCCTGCTCAGCAATTTCTGTAGAATTATCTTCTACCAGAAAAGAAATTAACCAGCTTCCCATTAAATAGCCAATGAATAAAGCAGCTATTGACATAAAAATAACTACTATAACTAAAGAAAAACCATTTTCATTTTTATTCATTTTCTCCACCTCTAATCATTTTTGACATAAACTCGATCCCTGCTTCAAAAACTGTATTGAACGATCCAGCCGCAATTATTAAATCCTCAGCCTCCGCATTTACTAGGGCTTCACTGCTGGCCTCGGCAAGATTACTAAAACTCTGATGTTGAAAACCTTTTGACTTAACTGTTTTAACTAATTCTTTAAGTGAAATTGTTCTAAAAGAGTTATTTTCAGCAAGATAAAATTTTAATCGCGAATTAAAAGAAGTCAGTTCGTCTAAAATAGCATTTAAATCTTTGTCCTTTAAAACTGAAAAAACCAAATGCAAATTTTTAAACTCATCAGAGGAGTTATCAATATTTTGAGCAAGTTTATTAAAAGCTGCCGGATTATGGGCTCCATCAAGAATTATCAGCGGTTTTTCGGAAATTTTCTCCATTCTTCCCGGCCAGTAAATATCTGCCAGAGCAGCTCGGATATCTTTTTGCTTTAAAGGAAATTCTGCTGTCAGTTCTTCTACCGCTCTCAAGGCAAGAGCTGCATTTACAGCCTGGTGTTTACCTAAAAGTGATAGTTTATATTTATCTGTTTTTTTTCCATACTTTTTTAAACTAAGATTATTCTTGTACAGATCTCCATCTGCTTTAATTAACTGATATTCCCCTTTTAAATCTATAAATTTTGAGTTTTCAGCTGCAGCTTTAGCCCGGATTACTTTAAGTGCTTCCTTCTGCTCTACAGATGTAAGCACCTTAGAATTCTGTTTGATAATCCCTGCTTTTTCGGCAGCTATTTCAGCAGCAGTATTACCCAAAAATTTTCTGTGTTCCAAGCTGATATTAGTTATTATTGATAAAAAAGGTTTTTTGATAACATTTGTGGCATCTAATCTGCCGCCAAGTCCGGTTTCTAAAATCACAATATCCGGTTCATGCTGTTTGAAATATTTAAATGCAATCGCAGTTACAACTTCAAAAAAGCTGGGTTCTGCATAGTTTTCAGACTTTAATTTTTTAGATGCTGCTTCAACTTCTTTAACTATTTCAGCCAGTTCATAAGTCGAACAGGCCCTGCCGTTAATTTTAATTCTTTCGTTAAAATGAAAATAGTGAGGTGAACTATAAAAAGCAGTTTTATATCCCGCCTCCCTGTAAATACGCTCCAGAATGGCTGCGGTCGATCCTTTGCCATTTGTACCTGCGAGATGAATTATCTTCAAATTTTGATGTGGATTGTCCAAATAATGAAGCAGCCTTTTGATTCTGGAAAGTCCTGGCTTATAACCGTCTCCAGTCCCAAACAACGATAACGAATTTATATATTTAAATGGATCCATTTTTGCCTCCAGTTCTAAATTTGCATTAATGAGTATAAATAAGTTAAAATATATTAAGGCACTAATATTATTATACACAAAAACTAAGAAAAGAACAAAATAATATATTAATTTATGGGGGCGATTATATGTCATTACTGGAAGTTTCAATATTCTCATTGTTTACAGCTCAATTCTTAAAGATCTTTTTTATCAGGCCAATGAATTTTTATACATTTTTCACTTCCGGAGGAATGCCCAGTTCTCATTCTTCTTTTGTTTCCGCTTTAACCATTACAGTTGGTTTAAAGTATGGGTTCGGTTCTGATTTATTTGCAATTGTAACTGTTTTTTCTCTAATTGTTACTTATGATGCAAGTGGAGTACGTCGAGCTGTAGGCCAGCAGGCCAATGTTTTAAACAATCTTATCAAACATCTGGAAGGCAAAAATTTTGCTAATGCCAAGCAGCAGTTAATTAAGGATGACTTAAAAGAATTAATTGGGCATACCCCTTTTGAAGTATTTGCCGGTGTTCTCCTGGGAGCTTTAATTGCTTTAATTAACTGGTATTTTATTTAAATTTTTGCTGCCAGGCTGCAAACATCATATTATATCTTTAACCATAAATGATTTTATAAAACTCAAATAAATAAAAATCCGTCCAATAGATCAACAATGTGATCTGCGCTGGACGGATTTTATCATTTACTCAACCCTTAATTCATATTTATTTATAGATTAAACTTCTATTTTTTATTTTAAAGCAGTTTCAATTTTTTCTACAACTTTTTCTGCTTTAAATCCTAGCTCTTCTCCAACTTCCTGACCTTTACCACTTAAACCAAAGCGATCAAGGCCAATAACTAATCCATCTCTACCAACAAGCCTATACCAGCCGTCTGTTACTCCAGCTTCGATAGCAGCTCTCAATTTAACTTCAGGTAGGTCATGTTCGGCTGCATATTTTTCCAGTTTTCTTCTTTCTGGAACTGACATAACAGCAGCTTTAATACCTTTTTCTGCTAATAACTTTGCACTCTCTTCAGCCAGATTAACTTCACTGCCGCTGGCAAAAATAATTGTATCAGCAGCTTCAGGATCGGAAACAAAATAACCACCATTATTAAATTTATCGAGTCCCTGATATTTTTCGATATGCTCTAAATTCTGTCTGGTTAAAATTAAGGCTGTCGGCTGATCAGTTGTTTCTAATGCTTCAACCCAGGCAGCTTTAGCTTCTTCTTCATCTCCAGGTCTTAAAACTTTAAGTCCTGGGATAATTCTTAAAGCTTCAACATGTTCTACCGGCTGGTGAGTTGGTCCATCTTCACCAACAAAAATAGAATCATGGGTAAAGACATAAATTACAGGCTCTTTCATGATAGCGGCCAGTCTAATTGAAGGACGCATATAGTCAGAAAAGACTAAGAAAGTTGATGCAAAAGGCCTTAAACCCTGATGTAAGGATAAACCATTTGTAATAGCTCCCATTGCATGTTCTCTGACTCCAAAACGAAAGTTGCGGCCAGAGTAATCTCCTTTTTGAACTTCTCCATACTTTCCATTATAGGTTTTAGTTGAAGGAGCAAGATCTGCTGATCCACCTACTAAATATGGTACAAGTTCAAAGGCTTTAGATAAAGCTGCTCCTGCTGATTTTCTACTTGCTATAGGTGCCTCAATTTCTAAGTTCATAATTTCTTCTTTTAAGTCTACCGGAAGTTTTAATTCCATTGCCTGATCCCATTCTTTTTTCAGTTCTGGATTTTCTTTAGCCCAGGCTTCAAATTCTTTTTCCCATTCCAATCTCTGATCCTGCATCTCAGCAGCCTGAGCCCGGAAAAATTCTTTTACTTCACTGGAAACATAAAACTTCTCATCTACTGGTAAACCAAATTTTTCTTTTAAACCCCTAATTTCATCTTCCCCTAAAGGTGCACCATGAGCATCAGCTGTATCCTGCTTGGTTGGTGCTCCTAAAGCAATATGAGTTTTTGCCATAATCACTGTCGGTCTATCTTTGTCGGATTTAGCCTGATCTATCGCTTCTCTAACTTTGTCAATATTATGTCCATCTACATTTTCTATTACCTGCCAGCCAAATGCTCTAAAGCGGTCGGCTACAGATTCTGTAAAAGCTAAGTTAGTATTTCCTGCAATAGAAATATTGTTATCATCATAAATAGCGATTAACTTATCAAGTCCTAAATGACCTGCCAGTGAAGCTGCTTCTGATGTTATACCTTCCATCATACAGCCGTCACCCATAATAGTATAAGTGTAATGGTCTACAATATTATGCTTTTCTGTATTATATTTTTCTGCTAACATTTTTTCTGCCAGTGCCATACCAACAGCATTTCCAAAGCCCTGACCTAAAGGGCCTGTTGTAGTTTCTACTCCGTCGGTTTCTCCCTTTTCTGGATGGCCTGGAGTATTAGAATGAAGCTGTCTAAACTCTTTGAGATCATCCATAGAAATATCATATCCTTTTAAATGTAAAAATGAGTATAGAAATGCTGAACCATGTCCTGCTGACAGTACAAAGCGATCTCTATTAGGCCAGTCTGATTTTGATGCATCTAAATTCATTACCTCTCCGAATAATAGTGCTCCAATATCAGCACAGCCGATTGGCATTCCTGGATGACCCGAATTTGCCTTTTC
>JASMSZ010000076.1:0-8545 GCA_041694515.1 Halanaerobium sp. | reverse complement strand
GGAAAGATATAATTGGACAGATAAGTTGTGATAACTGCAATTCTTTTTTCCTTAACAAAACTTTCTGGGTTTTTATAAAAAGTACCTTTTCCCCGCTCTCTGCTTACAACACCCTGTTTTTCCAGTTGATCCAAAGCTCTTCGTATAGTATCCCTACTAAAATCAAATTTTTCCGCCATTTTTGATTCTGAAGGTAACAATTCTCCGTCATTCAAATCGTTTTCATTAATATACTTTTTATAAAAATCCACAACCTGTTTATATTTTGCTTTTTTCATATTACCACAACTTCCCCTACAAATAATTTATTTGTATGTACCTTTAAAATTATTATATATCAATATTCTGAGAAAATCAAATATTTTTTTAATTATCTCACAAAAAAACATCAGCCCTGCTATGTTGGACAGCAGCTGATGTTTTGAAATACTATTTTATTATTATATTAAAATATTTAGTTTATATTTAATTTTTAAGACTCTGCAGCGGAGCAGGAATCCGTCCTCCTCTGGCAATAAATTCACTGCTGGAATAATCACTAACTTTCATTATTGGGGCTCGACCGAATAAGCCACCGTAAACTACTTCTTCTCCTACATCTTTGCCGGGAACCGGGATTACTCTCACGGCAGTTGTTTTATGATTAACCATTCCAATTGCAGCTTCATCTGCAATAATTGCAGAAATTGTATCTGCTGTAGTTCTGCCGGGAACTGCTATCATATCCAGCCCGACCGAACACACTGCAGTCATCGCTTCTAGTTTTTCCAGACTTAAAGCTCCTTTTTCTACAGCTTCAATCATACCAGCATCTTCACTAACAGGGATAAAGGCTCCACTTAAACCACCAACATGGGAAGAAGCCATTACTCCACCTTTTTTAACCGCATCATTTAAAAGGGCAAGAGCAGCTGTAGTTCCATGGGCTCCCGCTACTTCTACTCCCATTTCCTCCAGGATCCCGGCAACACTGTCACCAACCGCTGGAGTCGGTGCCAGAGATAAATCAACAATACCAGCAGTTACTCCAAGCTTTTCAGAAGCTTCCTCTGCAACCAGCTGTCCCATCCGTGTAATTTTAAAAGCAGTCTTTTTGATAGTTTCTGCAGCTACATCAAAAGTTTCTCCTTTAACCTTTGTTAAAGCAGCTTTAACTGCACCCGGGCCAGAAATACCTACATTTATCATACATTCTCCTTCTCCAACACCATGGAAGGCACCAGCCATAAATGGATTATCTTCTGGAGCATTAGCAAAAACAACCAGCTTACTGGCTGCTACTCCACCATCATCAGCGGTAAGTTCAGCACATTTTTTTACTACCTTTCCCATCCGCGCAACAGCATCCATATTTAACCCAGCTCTGGTAGTTCCAATATTAACGGAAGAACAAACCCTTTCTGTCTGAGCCAGTGCTTCTGGAATTGAATCAATCAATCTTTTATCAGCCTCGGTCATTCCCTTATGAACCAGAGCTGAAAAACCACCAATAAAATCTACTCCCACTTTTTTTGCAGCTCTATCCAGAGTTTTAGCAAATTCTACATAATTTGAATCATCACTGGCAGCTGCTACAAGTGAAATTGGAGTTACAGAAATTCTTTTATTAATAATTGGAATATCATATTTAACTTCAATTTCTTCTGCAGTTTTAACCAGATCACCTGCATATTTTGTAATTTTATTATAAATTTTTTCTCTTGCTTTTTCGCCGTCGCCATCTGCACAGTCACTAAGAGAAATTCCCATAGTAACAGTTCTAATATCTAATTTCTCTTCTTCTAACATTCTGATTGTTTCCATAATCTCATATGTATTTAACATAAACTCACTTCCTCTCAAACTTTAAAATCATAAAAACCAATTTAACAAGAACAAAATGTCTTTCGGACAATCTGTAATACAGTAAGGTTAAATTTTGTTGATAGCGGAAAATAAATATTATCCACAACAAAGCATTAGGTATAATTTCCTGCCTAATAAAAGCCCCCTCAATTACAACTAAATTCGGTGCATGGAACGAAAAATATCCTCATGCTGTAATTTTATGGAGACTCCAAGTTCCTCTCCTTTTGTTTTTAGCTCTTTTTTCAATTCCTCTAATGGAATCTCCAGCGATTCAAGGTCAACAAGCATTGTCATAGTAAAATACTCATCAAGAATTGTCTGGTTGATATCTAAAATATTTACTTTTTTATCTGCCAGAAGTGTACTAACTTCAGCAATAATTCCTCTCTGATCAACACCAATAACACTTATAATTGCTCTCATCAAAATCTTCCTTTCTCTTATAAGATAAATACTCACAACTCTGCTGCTCTGCTTTAATAATTTATAATTCTTATCATTAATCTTATCATTTATTTAATTTCTTTACAACAAAAACCGCCGGCATAATCATCACCGACGGTTTAAATAGCTTATATGGTTTTAATATTTTGAATAGATATTATTTTAAATCTTTAAACCTATCCTTTAAGTCCTCATAGAGATTCTGATAAATCTCATAATTATGATTGTACTTTTCAACATTCTCTGCTACTGGCTCCACTGTTTTAACAACATCTACCAGCTCTTCTACAATTGCTTCGAAATCAGAAAAGACTCCGGCTCCAACTCCAGCAATTATTGCTGCTCCAAAGGCAGGTCCCTGTTCAATATTTATAAGACTGATTGTTTCTCCGAAAATATCAGCAGTAATCTGCTGCCAGAGTTCACTTTTAGCTCCACCGCCAATCAAACGAATCTCATCTATCTCAACTCCACGTGCCTTAATTAATTCCAGCGAATCTCTAAGGCCAAAACTTACACCCTCCATTACACTACGAATAAAATGACCTCTTTTATGTTTTCCTGAAATACCAAAAAATACTCCTCGAGCATCTGCATCTGCATGGGGAGTTCTTTCACCATATAAATAAGGTAAAAATATTAGATCTTCACTTCCTGCTTCCACAGCAGCTGCTTCCTTATTTAACTGTTCAAAATCAAGCTCGTCATTAAACATTTCTTCTTTCATCCATTTAAAAGACATTCCTGCTGAAAGCATTACACCCATCATATAATAACTATCAGGCACTGCATGATTAAAGAGGTGGATCCTTCCTTCGGGATCTGCTACAGCCTGGTCAGTCTGAGCTACAACTACTCCAGAAGAACCAAGACTTGCCATAACTCTACCTGCCTTAATAATACCACTTCCTACAGCTCCACAGGCATTATCAGCTCCTCCTCCTACTACCTTTGTAGAAGAAGATAATCCAGTTTTTACTGCTGCTTCAGCAGTCACAAAACCAACTATACCAATTGACTTTAGTACTGGCGGCATAATTGACTGTTCCAGATCTAATTTTTCCATCATCTCTGCTGACCAGTCTTCTGCTTTAACATCACAGAGTAAAGTACCAGCTGCATCAGACAGATCCATTCCTAACTCCCCACTCAATTTATATCTTATGTAATCTTTGGGTAATAATACCTTTTCTAATTTTTTGAAATTATCCGGTTCATTGTTTCGCAGCCATAAGATTTTAGGAGCTGTAAACCCCTCTAAAGCTGGATTTGAAACTAACTCTGCCAGTTTTTTCATCCCACCAATCCGCTCATAAATTTCCTCACATTCTGCTGAAGTTCTGGTATCACTCCATAAAATTGCAGGTCTAATAACTTCCATATTTTCATCTAAAAAAACTGAACTGTGCATCTGACCGGAAAAACTAACTGCTTCAATTTTAGAATTATCAATTTCATTTTCAGCTATTAAATCTTTGATCACCTTCTGGCTTGCCTGCCACCAGTCTTCAGGATTTTGTTCTGCCCAACCAGATTGAGGAGTAGCCAGCGGATAACCTTCACTGTTTTCCGCCACTATCTCACCATTTTGATCCATCAAAAGTGCTTTAACCGCACTTGTACCAATATCCAAACCTAAAATATACTGCAAAATAAACACCCCTAATTAAAATTAATTAAAAACTATGTCACAATTTCTATACTGAGATTAAAAATTTGAGCTGCCAGTCCATAAATAGTCGCCAGACCCTTCAGCTCAGTAAATTTAAGGTCTACAAACTCACGTGAAATTTTTAAGGATTTCTGATCCACAACTTTATTAATATTTTCCATCAGATAACCTTCAGCTCTGATAATACCACCACCAATAACTATATGTTCCGGGCTTAAACTGTTAATTATATTAACCAGACCAATTCCAATATTACAGCCGCTTCTTTTAATTATATTTTTTAGTTTTTCATCTTTTTCGAAATCAAGCTCATAAATCTCATCAATACTGAAATTCTTATCTAAGTACCTATTTACCTCATCTCTCATAAATGATTCCGAAGCTAATGTTTCCCAGCAGCCGTCATTACCACAGTGACATTTAGGTCCATCACTATCAATAATTAAGTGGCCAAACTCACCGGCATTACCGCTGGCACCTGTATACAGTTTTCCATCCAGCAAAATTCCACACCCGATTCCTTCATTAATTGAAACAAAAACAAGATTTTCAATATCAGGATAAACAAATTCTTTTTCTCCAATAACTGCTGCTTTAGCCTCGTTTTCAAGCAGTACAGGAAAATCAAAATACTGAGCATAAAATTTGGGTATCTCCAGATCATGCCAGCCTAAATTTGGAGCAAACTCCAGACTATTATTCTCTCGGTCAATTAACGCAGGCACACCAACCCCAAGTCCCAGTATTTTATCTCTTTTAATCTGCTGTTTATCCAATAATTTTTCGATTTCATCTTTAATTTTCATTAGATTAGATTCAGCAGACTGCTGGTGATCTATATCAATATTTTTCCCTTCCAGGATCTCAAAGCCCAGATCAAAAAGATATAACTGACTGTGATTTACACCGATATTAAGTGTCAGCATATAACCTTTTTGGGGATTGACTTTGATATAGACAGGTTTCCGCCCCCCATTGGAGCTTCCCTTTTTAGTTTCAATTACATATTCATCTGCAATTAATTTTTTAACATGATTGGTTATTGTGGCAGCACTATAACTTGTATTCTCTGCTAACTCCTTGCGGGTTATAGGGCCGTGGCGATGAATAATCTTGAAGATTGACCCCTGATTTAAATTGTGAATAAATGTTGAATTTCCTACACGCTGTTTGTTCATAAATATCAATCCTTATCTCCTTATTAATTTAAGTTTTAATTTAAGCCTTAAATTATCTTCTATTTATATATATTCTTGTTTCTTAATAATTTTCCTTCTTTTTTTTAGTAAAATTTTCAAAAACAAATAAATGGTTGCACTGCGAAAATTCGGTTTTTGGTATTATATCAATTTGAGAAGCTTATCATGATAGAGATTATATAAGTCAGAAATTCTTAATTAGAACTTTTCGCAGTGCAACCATAAATAAATTTTAAAAGAATGCATATTTATGCTAAAAATCCATCTCTCTGTGGTGTAAATATATCCAGAATAACTGAATCTTTGAGGGCTTTAACTCCGTGTTCAACGTTTTCCCCGGCATAGAAACTATCTCCTCTGGTCAGTACTTTCTTTTCTCCTCCAACTTCAACCTCAAATTTACCTGCAAGAATATAACTAATCTGTTCATGCTGGTCATGGCTATGTTTTTCACCTATTCCACCTTTTTTAAAATGGACCTCTACAGCCATCATTGAACCACCACGACTTAATATTTTACGTTTTACCTTTGCTTCTAATTCTTCAAATTCAATTTCATTATTTTTTAGGATGATTTTTTCCATTCTTCCCGCTCCTTTAATTATTCTAATATTTTAGCCTTATATCTTTATAAACATTTTCTCATATATTTTATTTTAAAGCAATCTTTTATGGAGTAAAAAAAAACTAATTATTTTATAGCTTAAAGTTTTTCAGTTAAATAAAATAGAATTAAAGGAGAAAAAAAACTAATATTGAATATATTAAATAAGAGATAATTTGTATTAGTTATTGATATTTAATTTCTAAGCTTAAATTCTAAAGGAGTGAATAATAAAATGAAAGTATTATTTATCGGTGGAACAGGAACTATCAGTCAGGCAGTTTCAGAACTGGCAGTAAAAAAAGGTATCGATTTATATTTATTCAATCGGGGTAACAATAACCAACTGGCTCCAGCAGAAGCAAAAATAATTGAAGGAAATATTCGTAATCAAAAAGAGGCAAAAGAAAAGTTAAAAGATTATAATTTTGATGCTGTGGTTGACTGGGCTGCTTTTACTCCGGAACATGTAAAAAATGATATTGAAATTTTTAGAGGCAAAACTGATCAGTACATCTTTATCAGCTCAGCTTCGGCTTATCAAAAACCACAGACCAGTTATCTAATTGACGAATCAACTCCTCTGGCCAATCCCTACTGGGAATACTCTCAAAACAAAATAGCATGTGAAAATATTTTGATGGCCGAATACAGAAAAAATAATTTTCCAATCACCATTGTTAGACCTTCTCATACTTATGGAAAAACCTCAATCCCGGCAGCATTAAACAGTCATCAGGCTCCCTGGTCTATAGTTGATAGAATGCGCAGAGGTAAAAAAATACTGGTCCATGGAGACGGCAGTTCTCTCTGGACAATGACCCATAACAGTGATTTTGCAAAAGCTTTTGTTGGCCTACTGGCTAACATGCAGGCTCTCGGCCATGCTTTCCAGATTACTTCTGATGAAACTCTAAACTGGAATCAGATATTTAGAGAAATTGCCAGAGCAGCTGGAGTTGAAGATGTCAAGCTGGTACATGTTGCTTCTGAAAAAATTGCTGAATATGATCAAAAATACAGAGGTTCTTTACTGGGAGATAAAGCAGTTAGCGTTGTATTTGATAACTCTAAAATTAAGCGCTTTGTACCTGGATTTAAAGCAGCAGTACAATTTGCTCAGGGTGTTAAGAAATCAATTGAATGGTTTGAAGCTCATCCTGAAGAACAAAAAGTTGATCAGGAGTGGAATAAGTTAATGGATAAAATTATTGCTGAAAATGGGAGGTAGAGATACTCAAAAATAAGCTGATTGAAGAACTGGAAGATTATTTTACAGAAGATAAAGAGAGAATTAATCATGCTTTAAGTGTTACCGGCTTTGCAGAAAAATTAATAGATATCTTTAAGAAAAAATATCCTAGCTAATAAAAAAGCGGCCCCGGGAAAGGGCTGCTTTTTTTGCAAATATTAATTTAATAAGGAGATATTTGCTTTCACTTATCATCTAATATTACGTATTACTTTATTTAAATATTATCCTGCTGGAGGTTAGCCCATTAAGAAATTGGGTAACCAGAGGGTTAAACCAGGGACAAAGGATAATAGTAATACCATAATTACAAGTACTGCATAAAATGGCATCAGTGATTTTGCAATTTTTTCAATTGGAGCATTGCCAATTGAACAACCAACAAATAAGGTTGAACCAACTGGAGGAGTTAATAAACCTACTCCCAGGTTAAGCATCATTACAACTCCAAAAGTAATTGGATCCATTCCAATACTTCGCACAACTGGTAATAAAATAGGAGTTGCAATTAAGATCAGTGGTGCCATATCCATAATTGTACCCAGGAATAATAAAATCAGATTAACAATTAACATAATAACAATTGGGTTTTCTGATAAATTTAAAAGTGATTCTGTAATCATCCCCGGAACCTGTAAATAAGACATCATCCAGGCAAAGGCACTTGAAGTAGCAATAATAGCCACAACCATTGCCAGAGTACTGAGTGAATTTCTTAAAATATCGACAAATTTTGAGATAGGTATATCTCGATAAACAAAAAATGTAATAATAAATGCATAGACTGCAGCTATAGCCGCTGATTCAGTAGCTGTAAAAACACCAGTAGTTACTCCACCAATTATAATTATTGCTGTAAAAAGCCCTAGAATACTATCCCTTGTTATTTTCAAAGCCTCTTTTAAAGAAACTTTTTCTTCCCGCGGATAATCTCTTTTAACAGCTATAGCATAACTTAAAATCATCAATGCAATACCTAAAAGCACTCCTGGAACTATGCCTCCCAAAAATAATTTCGCTACTGAGATTCCCCCTCCTGCTGCCAGTGAATAAATTATCATATTATGACTTGGGGGAATGATAATACCCTGCACAGAAGAAGTAATTGTAACATTTATAGAATAATCTTTATCATAACCTTTCTGCTCCATCATCGGAATCATAATTGAACCAATTGATGAAACATCTGCTACAGAAGAACCGGAAATACCACCAAAAAACATACTGGCTAAAATATTAACCATAGCCAGTCCACCCCGCATCCAACCAATAATCACGTTAGAAAACTTGATTAAACGATCAGAAATTCCACCCTGACCCATAATCTCACCGGCGATAATAAAAAATGGAATCGCCATTAATGAAAAAGAATTAATACCCTTTACCATCTGCTGCATAACCACCATTGGCGGTAAACCCACATAAAAGGCTGTAAACATTGTTGAAAGGCCTAAACTAAAAGCAATGGGGATTCGAATAAATAACATAAATAAAAATGAACCTAATAATATATATACTGCTGGATC
>JASMSZ010000075.1:0-2811 GCA_041694515.1 Halanaerobium sp. | reverse complement strand
TTTTTACCTAAAATTACTTTTTCCACATTATCAATAATTTTCTGTACTTTTTCTATATTCTGCAATTACTACACCTCTTATATTATGCTTTATTTATATATTTATAGGTACCAGGTACCTAAATCGTTTTATGGTACCTGGTACAAGTGAATTATTTTACAACTGGAACTGTTAAACTACCCTGGGGCATAATATAAGCTGAATAATCCCCCTGATATTTTTCTTCCAGATAATCAACTGCCGCCTGAATAGTGTCTTTTTTCTTTGCAAATATATTTTCTGTCTGTTCCTGGTTTAAACTTGAAATTAAAATTATCTCTTTTTCGGCTGCTACTTTAGAAATTGCAAATGCTTTATGGCCTCCAATTAAAAATTCCCTTTTTATCCGGGCAATATTATCTTCCGGTTTTTGAGCCTGATCCATCCATTTTTGGAAACGCTCTTCCCCGTAGCCTTCCGAACATTCTGCAACCCAGATAATTGTCCCACCTTTCTGGACAGCATGATCTGCATGATCTAAAGCTTTCTGTGCCTGATAAAGATTGATATCCCTGGGAAATCCACCTGAACTAACTACTGCTGCTTCAGCTTTTTCCGCTAGAGACAGATGATACATCTCTGCTGATTTAGCAATTCCTGCCTCCCAGGCCTGGCGGTAATCACCGGCAGCAACCTGAACTATTTCCCGCCTGCTGTTGGTAACTACATTGAGAATAAAGTCGACTCCTACTTTTTCTGCCGCCTCAAACATTTCTCTGCTGATTGGGTTGGCCTCTAAAGCAGGTTTTTCTTCTGTCACCTCAACCATCATTGCATGATTGTTTTCTATACTCTCTCTGCCGGCAACTCCGGGCAAAATTGATTTCCTGCCTCCAGAAAATCCGGCCATATAATGAGGTAAAATAACTCCGGTTGTAATTAAAAAGTCTGCTTCTGCTACCTTTTTATTAATCTGGAGCTGACTGCCTGTGCTTAATTTCCCTAAATTAACTAAATCCTGATCGCAGTCATGATGAATAAAATTATAACTGGTGTCTATTTCTTCCCCAAAGATTTCTCTATTCTGCTCATCAGAATGAGGACTGTGTACCCCGGTGGCAACAATAAATGTCACCTGTTCCTTTTTAATCCCGGCTTCAGCAATTGTATTAAGTAACGGCGGCAGCAGATAATGATAAGGGGTATAGCGGGTTACATCATTAACTATAATTACCAGCTCATTTATTTCCCTGGCAGCTAAAAGTTCTGGCAGGGGAGCTGTTCCAATCGGATCCTCTAAGGAACTTTCCACTTCTGCAAGAGGATTTTTTAAGCCTTCTTTTTCATTTGCTTTTAAAACATCTAATACTCTACTGCTCTCAATCTCAAATTCTAAATTTTCTCTTCCATATTTTAATTTCATTTCTGCTTTTACTCTCCTCAATTCTAAATCTTTGTGAATCATTTCTTCTGTACCAGGTACAAAACGGCCGTTTTGTACCTGGTACCTAAAAATATGGTACCTAAAAATATATCTTAATTTTCCCAGCTGTTGATGTAAGTTTCCTGCTCTTCTGTCAGCTGATCGATTTCCAGTCCTAATGACTTTAATTTGTATTCTGCTACCATATTGTCGATATCATCAGGTATATTATATACTTGACTATCTAGATCCTGATTTTCATTAAGATATAACAAAGATGATAACTGCAGGGCAAAGGTCATATCCATAATTTCAGCTGGATGGCCATCCCCTGCTGCCAGATTAACCAGTCTGCCATCTGCCAGCAAATAAAGCTTACGCCCATCTTTTAGTTCAAACTTTCTAATGTTCTCTCGTGCTTCACTAACTTTTACAGCCAGCTTATTCAGGGCAGGTTTGGATACCTCTACATCAAAATGTCCTGCATTACACATTATAGCTCCATCTTTCATTACTTTTAAATCTTCTTCGTCAATTACATCTCTGCAGCCGGTAACTGTAATAAAGAAATCTCCCTTTTTTGAAGCTTCCCGCATCGTCATCACCTCAAATCCATCCATCCAGGCTTCACTGGCTTTAATTGGATCAATTTCGGTTACTATTACTCTGGCTCCGAGTCCTTTGGCCCTCATGGCTACACCTTTACCACACCAGCCGTAACCTGCCACAACAGCAGTTTTCCCTGCTACAACCAGATTTGTTGTTCTCATAATTCCATCCCAGACAGACTGACCGGTACCATAGCGGTTATCAAAAAGCGACTTACATTTAGCATCATTGACTGCCATCATAGGAAAGGCTAAAGTTCCATCACCTTCCATTGCTTCCAGGCGGTGAATCCCGGTTGTTGTTTCTTCTGCCCCTCCAATAATATTTTCTAAAAGCTCTTTTCTCTCTGTATGTAAGGTTTCAACCATATCGCCACCATCATCAATAATTAAATCCGGCTCAATATTTAAAACCTTATTTAAATGCTCCTTGTACTCCTCAGCTGTTGAACCATACCAGCTGTGGACCATTACTCCGTGAGCTGCCAGACCTGCTGCCACATCATCCTGGGTTGAAAGTGGATTACTGCCTGCAATAGCTACATCTGCTCCCAGCTGACTGATCACATAAGCCATATATGCTGTTTTGGCTTCTAAATGAAGACAGATTGCCACCTTTTTGCCTGCCAGCGGCTGTGATTCTTTGTGATCTTTTAAGATTTCATTTAAAATATCCATTTTGTCTGCTACCCACTGGATCTTGCGCCATCCTTCTTCTGCTAATTCTGGATTTCTAAGTGTTGATTTAGTAATCATAATTATCCTCCTCCATAAATTTTATGAGCTTGATAAAAGTTTTAA
>JASMSZ010000074.1:0-1636 GCA_041694515.1 Halanaerobium sp. | reverse complement strand
TTAAATTACGTTTAGTCCAAGCTGAAAAAGCAGATAAACTCCTGCAAAATAAACAACTGCAGCTGCAATCGCATCCCAGCCCATCCACATAAATGAACGGCGGGAACGATAAAATAAACCAATTAACATAATAGTTGCCATTACTATCCCAACAGTTGCTGTTAAAATATGAACTATCCGGGCATCCTCTAAGAGTACTCCCTGACGGTAAAAAACATCAGCAAAGAAAATCACTGTCATATTAAAGATATTGCTGCCAAATACATTTCCAACTGCCATATTATAAGCACCAATCTTAACAGCAGAAATAGTTGCAACCAGTTCTGGCAGAGAAGTTGCTGCAGCAACCATAATTGAACCCATAAAACTCTGATCGATACCTGTCAGCGTCGAAATCTGATCAGCAGTAATACTTAACCGATAGCCGCTAAAAACAATTACCACTGCACAAACTGCAAACCACAGCAGCGCCCTGCTTAAAGTGTAATCCGGATTGGGATCTGCCTCTTTAACCGGGTCATCTGGATCAAGGGGGTTCTTTTTATCATAACGATAAATCATCCTTACAGTAACAATATAAGTAAGTAATAAGATTATACTATCTATTCCTACACCAAAAATACTTAAATTAAGATTCATAAAATGAGATAGGATAAGGCTGAAGACTACCAGTGCCGAAAGTAAGATGCCTACCAGGCCGGAAAGAATGTGGCTGTAGTTAACTCGAAGTAATAAAGGACCTTTACCCTGAAGTAGATCAGCAAAGGCTAAAATAACAAGATTAAAAGTATTACTGCCAAAAGCATTACCAACTGCAATATCTGGAGCCCCAACAATAGCAGAACTAATACTGGTCACCAGTTCCGGCAGTGAAGTTGCCATTGCAATTAAAATTCCACCAATAAAAGCCTGTCCCAACCCACTTTTATCAGCAATTATATCGCCAAATCGGGATAAATATGTACCAGAAATAATAATAAAAATTGCCATTAAAATAAATTCTGACCAGAGCTGTAGCAATTAAATCCTCCTTTATAAATCTCCTTTATAAATAAAGATACCGGGCACTTGTAAAATATCTCCGATCAACTGCTTTCAGTAATCATTTCAGGAAATATTTTACAAGTACCCGGTACCCAGATTTTTTAACTAAGACTACCAGGCCATCCCATTACTGCCTAAAATCTTAATTTTTTCTTTAACCTTTTCGGCAATAGCATCTCTACCAGGTCCACAGTATTTACGGGGATCATAAAGTTCTGGTTTTTCAGCAAATACTTCCTTAACTCTTGCAGTAAATACCTGCTGGAAGTCTGTATTTACATTAACCTTGTTAACACCCAGGCTAACTCCTTTTTCTAAATCTTTAGCGGAAATACCAGAAGCTCCATGTAAAACAACAGGCATCTTAATTAGCTTTTTAATAGTTTCCAGTCTTTTAAAATCTAACTCAGGTTCTCCAGCATAAACGCCGTGAGCTGTACCGATTGCAATTGCAAGAGCATCAACTTCAGTAGCTTCTACAAACTCTTTTGCCTGATCTGGATTAGTATACATTGCATCTTTTTCTGCAACTGTGTGGTCATCTTCTGTACCACCAATTGTTCCTAACTCTGCTTCTACACTAACACCAACA
>JASMSZ010000073.1:0-1670 GCA_041694515.1 Halanaerobium sp. | reverse complement strand
TTTTATGAGGGTAAATCATCTCCAATTGAGATGCAAATTTTATTCGATTTTCCACCGTGATTTCACCGCAGTGAGACTCAGCCACCGTTAAATACCGCAGTAAAATATACAGTTATTTACAACTATATGGGATATTTCCAACACTAGGTTGCTGTTATGACAGGGATTATAAGAAAATCTAATAGCATAAGGAACTTCGACAAAACTCTCCGAAGCCTTGAGCGTAGGTTCGACTCCTACCGGGGGCACCATTTGTTTATATCAGGTTTAAGCATTTTCAAGATCAGAAGCTAATTCTTCTGGCTCCATATTTATCATTTCTACACCATATCTTTGCAACTCTAGCAAAAATGAGACTCGATCCATCCCTGCCATTTCTGCAGCCATACCAGAAGATATTCGTTTGAGTTCAAATAGTTTGACCGCCATTGCCATTTTAGCTTCTCTTTCAAATTCTTCAGGTCTCATCTGAAGTAAATCGGGCAAAGTCTCAGGATATTCGATTATTATTTTATTAGACATATCAGTAATCTCCTTCATTATTACTCATACAAGTACCTCCAGGTATCTTTTTACAATATTCTTAACCCCTGTAACTTCTGCATACTCAAGCAGTTTGGAGATATTCTTATCTTTCCTCTTTAGATAGTCCTGCATTGCCTCTTTTACAACATCAGTACCCACTTTGTTTCTCAGTCTAATACAGTCACAGATTGTTTTCTCCTTATCATATATTTTAACTTTACTACCATCAATATTAACCTCTTTAATTCCTGTATTAAACTGCTTATCTGCAAAATAGAAAATAGATATCGGCGGATAATCAGGCAGTTTAGGCCTGTGCTCATCTCGATGAATGGCAATATAATACTCCCAGGGATTGGTTGTAGTAAGATCATAATACGAAAGAGCTGAAAGCAGACAGATTACACCATTAGGAATTATATTGCTGACTTCGATTAATTCTGTACTGGTATTAAACTCATCATCATTCCAGCGGTACAGCCCTCTTTTGATCCTGCTGATCTCTCCCTCATCCTGAAGTTTATATAGATGTGATGAATGAAAGTCTGCTCGCAAACCTCGTGGGCTTGCCCCGAGGAAAGAGAAGACGGTATTGAATTTTAAGTATTATATTTAGATATTAAATATTCTAAAAACAAGAACAAATGTTTGTCTAACCTCTTTGTTTATGGTATAATATTAGTGAGGAGGTGAAAGCATGACAGGTAAAAAAATTATAAGAGAAAAAGGCTATAAGTTCAGGCTATATCCTAATAAAAAACAAAAAATATTAATAAATAAATCAGTTGGTTGTACAAGGTATGTATATAACCATTTTCTTTCAAAAGCTAAAGAAGATAAATATAAAACATATACTGAATATTCTAAGCAGCTAACACAATTAAAAAGAGAATTAATGTGGCTTAAAGAGCCAGATAAATTCGCTTTACAAAATGCTCTTAAAGATTTAGATAAAGCTTTTAATAATTTTTTTAGCGGCAAATATGACTTTCCTCAGTTTAAATCTAAAAAGAATATTAAAAATTCTTATCGGACTAATAAATTTGTTAGAAAAAGTGGAACTACCAATATTGAAATAAAAGATAATAAGATTAAGCTGCCTAAATTGGGGTGGGTTAAATTCAGTAAATCTCAAAAAGTTAAAG
>JASMSZ010000072.1:0-53086 GCA_041694515.1 Halanaerobium sp. | reverse complement strand
TGCATAAACAAAAAGCAGCAGTCCTCCCTGAAAAATATTGTCTCTGGTGCTGGCAGCAATTAAAATTGAACTTAAAATTGGTCCAATACATGGGGTCCAGCCCGCTGCCAGTATTACTCCCATGATAAAGGCTCTTAGATTTCCTGTCAGAGAATTGGGAAGCTTAAATTTCTTTTCTCGATAAAAATAATTAATTTCCAGGATTCCAGTTAAGTGAAGACCAAAAATAATAATTACAGTGCCTCCAATTCTCATCAGTAAACCCTGGTTTCTAATTAAAAATTTACCCAGAAAAGTGGCAGAAAGCCCCAGTAAAACAAAAATAACTGTAAACCCAACAATAAAACTTAAGGCCGTAATAATTATAGAAAGATCATTTTTCTTTTGCTTTGCTTTTGCATAATCACCAACAAGATAGGATAGGTAGGTTGGGATTAGCGGTAAAATACAGGGGGAGAAAAAGGAAAGCAAACCTGCTGAGAGAGCAGCAATAAGTGAAACTTTTATAGTCATTTAATCACCTCTTTCTTTATATTTATACTTATTATAACACAGGCTGGTTGGTTATACATAATATTGGTTAATTAAAAGATAAATAGCTCAACTATCTGGATTATTCTTAAGATATCTGTTATAATTAAAGTGTGTAAATAGATTTAGAAAGGAGGCAGGTGAAAATGAAAAGGATCACTGTTTTATTAATTATTATTTTTATGCTATTTTCATTTAATACTTATGCTCAGGAAAGCAAAAAATTAAATACTGAAATAGTAAGTAACTCAGAAGATCTCAGCCTGCCTCAGGAGAAAAGATTTTCGCAATCTGCAAGAGAAGAACTGCTTGGAATTGCTTCTCGATTTGATAGTGAGGATGCTCAAAATATAGAACAATTTAATTTTGAAAGTAATGGTTTTTCTTTTGCTGAAACAACTCTTAACGACTCTCAACATTTAAACCTGCTTACAGATTTAACTCTTGCTGCTAATTATTCGCAGACAGAGGACGATGAGTTAAAAACAGCTGCTGGTTTTAAGTTAGAATATAAATTGAATTCCAGGACTTTAATTAGAGCAGGTTATTCACTTCAAAATGAAGAATGGTGGGGTGTACAGAACAATAATGATTTAGCAAAGCAGAAGCCTGCTCTTGAAAATAATGGAGATTCTCCTGCAGCTTCGGCGGCTGAAGATTCAAGCTTGGATTCAGAGTCAGCTAATAATAATTTTAATCGAGTTTATCAAAATGAAGTTGACAGCAGCCGCAGTCTTGGAGTAGCTTATAGAAGCAGTGAGCGAGTTACTTTATCAGCTGATTTTATAGACAATAACGAATTTGGCAGTTATTATAATGAAGACTGGGAGATTTCTGGTGATTCGACAGTATTTGGTTTAGAGTATAATTATCCCGAGGGCTCTACTATTAAGGCGCGATACCAGGTGGATACTTCGCAGGATCAGGATGTAACTCAGAGAATTACAGGTCTTGATTTTGCTTTTAATAATCTGGCTACTTTTAGTGCTTCTTATAAACTTCTTGATTTAAAACAATTGGAAAATACATTAACTCAACAGAAAACTGCCTGGGATTTAGGGATTGGAGTAAATTTGAATGAGAATTATGGTGTAGCTTTAGGTTATGAATTAATAGAAAGTGCAGACCAGGAAGAATCAGAAAAAAAAATAAAGGCTTCTTTTGAAATAAACTTTTAAATTAATATTAAAAAAAGGATGGTGTAATGCTCTTGTCATTAAAAATCAGAAAAGTAATTAGTATTCTGCTTTTAACAGTTTTAATTTTTATACCTTTTTTACAGTTAAATCAGTCACAGGCCGCAGGAATTATTCCTTTAAATAAATTGAGAGAGATGGAAAGATTACTGTATGGCTCTGTTTCTGAAAAACCTATTTTAGAAAGAGTTGATGACCTGGAAAAAACGGTTTACAATTCTGTTCAATCAGGTTCGATTGTTGAGCGGACTGAGAAATTGATTAATGATCTTTTAATTACTTCTAAAGATTCTCCATCTTTATTATTTTTGTTTAATACTATCGAATGGTCAATTAAAGGTGAACTGGACGGAGGAACCATGGTTGAGAGGTTAAATAATCTGGAAGAAATGGTCAGTGGAGAAATAAATGAAGGGCCGCTTAAAGAAAGAATAAAGGAGTTATATAATTTAACTATCAAAGGTCAGGAAATGCCAGTAGAAAAAGTAGATAGTCGGATTAATCAGTTAATTAGAGTTGAATTACTGGAAAAAATCAATTCTAATACTGCACGGCGCGGGGAAAAAGTTTCCTATCGGGTACTTGAAGATGTTAAGGTTAAAGAGACGTTAATTATACCAAAGGGCAGCAGAGGCGAGTTAGAGATTACACAGATAGAAGAAGCCGGCAGAATGGGTAAAGATGGAGATATTAAGATTGGCTTTCCCAGTTTAAAAACCATTGCCGGGTCAGAATTAGCTGTTGCTATCCGGGAAGAAGCTCAAGAAAAAAATGAATCTCAAAAGCTTGCAATTGGAGCCAGTGTCCTGGGAACAGCATTACTTG
Organism: Halanaerobium sp.; assembly: GCA_041694515.1. GTDB lineage: Bacteria > Bacillota > Halanaerobiia > Halanaerobiales > Halanaerobiaceae > Halanaerobium. The sequence continues at coordinate 50,534 of JASMSZ010000072.1, read as the reverse complement.
GGCTGCCTGGAGTTGTAGCTGGTTATTTTGTGGAAGGTAAGGAAGAGGAAATCCCTGCTGGTTCTGAGATGTATATTCAGGTCACAGAAAATAAAGAACTGTATGGTGTAGTTATTAAATAAATTATTAGTTTTTATAAACCTGCTCTGAGCTGTTTACTTCGGGCAGGTTTTTCAAAATTAATTAGGAGAATTATTGTGCTAAAAAGAAAATTAACTAAAAGCAAATACATTTTAATAATCATGTTAAGTTTCTTTTTTTGCTGTCTTATTTCCACTTCCATTTTTGCAGCAGAAGACGCTGCAGGAGATAACTATATACTCAGGGCTGATAAGATAAACTTTCGGCAGGGAGAAGGGCTTATTTTTTTTGAGGGAAATGCGTCTTTTAAGTCTTCTAATTTTGTGGTGGAATCAGACAAAATTATTGTTAATACAAAGACTAAAACTGTTAAGGCCAATCAGAATGTGGTGATTCATTCTGAGAAAGAGGAGCTTCGGGGAGAGAGTTTAGATTATAATTATCAAAAAGAGACCGGAGAACTCTACGGAGTTGAGGGAAGTGTAGGAGAAATCAATTATTCAGGGAAGTCTCTAAAGCTGCTATCTGTATCTCCTGTGGAGGCGGAAATGGAATCAGCTGAATTTACCCCCTGTATCAGAGAAGAACCACATTATCATTATCAGGCTCAGGAAATAAAAATTAATGATGATAATACCGTGGATATATATGGGATTACTCCATATATATGGAAGATACCTATTTTTTACTTACCTTATTATTCGGTTACATATGATCCTAATGCTGAAGAAGAAGAACAGCAACTTAAAAGTACTTATCCAATGCCTAAAGTTGGTTATGATACTGACCGGGGAGTAACTGTAGAATTTAATTATCCCTATCAGATTAATAATAAAAACAGTGGAGAAATCTATTATTTAACAGAGGGTAGAGAGTATGATCGCTATGAACTGCGGCGCCTGACCAATAATCATAAATTAACAGATAATTTAACTTTTAAAAATACATACCATTATTTATATAATTATGATCTTGATGATGAAGAATTGGATGATTACGAAGAAGATTTTTTTAGCTCCTTAGAATATAATTGGGGAAAATATGCTCTAGAGGGTGGTATTGGTAAGGATTTAAGAACAGAGGAGAAAAATAATGAAGATTTATATTTTTTCGCCGGTCGTTATCGTTTTGATAATGGTTTACGTACTTCTTTTAGACAGGAATATAATTTTGACTGGGAACGTGTTAAGGAAAGATATATAATGAGTTATACTCAGCACTCAGTTAACTGGAACTTAAAATATATTGATGGAGAAAGCTACAATTATTACCCTTATCTAACACTCTCTTTTCCGGCTTTAGCTGGTGTAAGAACTACTCTGGGAACCGGGAGGGTAGAAAATGGAGGAGTCGAGCTTAATAAGGAGAGGCTTAATTTGAACTATAATTTTGGCTATCCTCTGGCTGGTGGACTTTCTTATCACTTAGGGTACAATTACCGCCTGGATCACTATCGCAGTGATTATAACTATAATTATCATTACACAACTTTAAACACTGGTTTTAAATACAATAAGGTATTGAATCAGAAGTTAAGTCTCAGCTCGAGTTTATTTTATCAGCGGAATCATCCCTGGGGTAAGAGTCCGCTGCCAGATGATCGCGAAGATGAAGATCGTTTAATTAAACCTTCTTTAAGTTTAAATATTAACCGTGAACTGCCGCAGTCTTCTTTTGATATCAGATCTACTGCTGTTTATGACCTTGATCTGGAGGACTGGGATGAGATTAATTTGAGCTTTGTTCAGAATGAAGACTGCTACAGTTTTTTTGTTAATTATGAATTTATAGATGAAAGCATTAGTTTTGGGATTGAAATCTAATTCTTTCCTTTTTTTAAAAATTATTATAAAATATATCAAATAAATTAGAAAATTACCAAAATTAGGAGGAGTTTTATAGGTATTAGCGAATACAAAAAGAAAAGGGTGATTTTTGTGAAAAATAACATTTCATTTCTAAGCATCACTGTTTTCTTTGTTTTAGTTTTTATAGTTATTTTACTTTCTGCTCCGGTGGTTTTAGCAAAAGATTATCAGCCCGAAATCACCGGCAGTTTTGAGAGTGGAGATCGACTTTATACGGATCCTGGCAGCTGGGAAAATGACGATCCTCTTGATTATTACCGTTATGATAAACAGTGGCTCAAATATAAACAGCAGCTTGCTGTTGGAGAATACTATTATTTAAAGCTGCAGCGGCAGGAAAGAATATATGATCAAAGTCAGAGTTATAACAGTCTTAATCTGGAAACCGAAGGGAATTATACTTTTTATTTAACTGAAAAGCTTCGTAATCGCTTTAAACTTCTTTTAAGAGATAAAGATTATCTAGAAAGAGGATATGATTATAAAGACTATCAGCTGGCAAGGATTCAGTATACTTTGCAGTATGGATATAATGATTTCCATGATTATGAGCTTATTTTGCAAAAACAGTGGACCGAATACGAATTAAGTCCCGGATCTGATTACCAGAGAGATCGGATTGCTTTAAAATGGGGCTGGAAACTTAGTTCTAATTTAGAGGTGGATACTAAAATCCAGTATGACTGGCAGCGCAATGATCAGGATTCCAGCCGTTCAGATAAAGCCGGCCGTAAAATTTCGTTTAAATTCAAATATAAGTTATAGCAGTTTGCCTGCCTGATAAGCTGGATGAATTTTTATCTGTTTTTGATTTTTCCAAAAACTTTATAATAAAAATTATTTGTGATATAATATTTTCAATGAGTATAACAAATAATTTAGATCGTTTATCAACAAAGGAGTTGATCAATTTTGAGTTATATGTCCAGATATCGCGATTGGCTTGTAAGTGATTATTTTGATGAAGAAACTAAAAAGGAACTGGAAGCCATTGAGGATGATGAAGCAGAAATTGAAGATCGTTTTTATAAAAATATGGATTTTGGTACAGGTGGCATGAGAGGTAAAATGGGTGCTGGAACAAACAGAATTAATAAATATGTGATTCGGAAAGCAACCCAGGGTCTGGCAAATTATATAATCAACTACAGTGATGATGGTCAGGAAAAAGGGGTAGTAATTGCCTATGATTCCAGACATAATTCAGCAGAGTTTTCGCTGGAGGCAGCACTTGTGCTTGCGGCCAATGGAATTAAGACTTATTTATTTACCGGAATGAGAGCCACTCCGGAGCTTTCGTATGCAGTCAGAGAACTAAATGCAATTGGGGGGATTGTTGTAACTGCAAGCCATAACCCATCAGAATATAATGGTTACAAAGTCTACTGGGAAGATGGTGGTCAGGTAGTTCCCGAGCAGGCCAGAGATATTATTGCCGAAATTGAAGAAATCGATGATTTTTCCCTTGTTAAGACAATGGATGAGATGGAGGCAGTAAACGAAGGACTGCTTAATTATATTGGAACTGAGATTGACGAAAGTTATCAAAAAACTTTAATTGATATTTTACCGGATACAGAATTAGCATTAGAGAAGGGCAGCAATTTAGCAGTAGTTTATACTCCTCTACACGGAACCGGAAGTACAGTTATTCCAGATCTTTTAAGTGATTTAGGATTTTCTAATTTGCATGTGGTTAAAGAACAGGCAGATGGCGATTCGGATTTTTCTACTGTAGAGAGCCCTAATCCTGAAGACAGAGAGGCCTTTGAACTTGCTTTAAAACTGGCCGGGGAAAAAGACGCTGATTTAATTATTGCAACTGATCCTGATTGTGATCGGATGGCACCTGCTGTTAAAGATGCTGAGGGAAATTATCAGTTTTTAAATGGAAATGAAACAGGTGTCTTATTTGCTGATTTCCTTTTAAGAGAGGCTAAAGCAGCGGGTAATCTGCCGGATAATGGTGTAATTGTAAAATCAATTGTGTCTACAGATATGGTTTTAGATATTGCAGCTGATTATGGGGTAGAGGTGCTTGATGTTTTAACAGGGTTTAAATTTATCGGAGAAAAAATTACTGAATTTGAAAAAACAGGTGAAAAAGAATTTATTCTGGGTTTTGAAGAAAGCCTTGGTTATTTAATTGGGAAACATGCTCGTGATAAAGATGCAGCAGTTGCAGCTGGACTTGCAGCAGTTATGGCTCTGAAATATAAGGAAGAAGGAATAAACCCGCTTCAGCGCCTGGCAGAATTAAGAGAAAAATACGGTTACTTCCTCGAAGATTTAGAATCAATTCGTCTGGAAGGTAAAGAAGGACAGGAAGTCATTACTAAAACCCTTGCCAGCCTCAGAGAAGAAAGCCCCGAAAAAATTGCCGGCCGCCAGGTTAAGGTAGTTAAAGACTTCAAACTGGCTAAAACTACTTATTTAGAAGAAGATAGAGAAGAAGAGATTAAGCTTCCTAAATCAAATGTCCTACAGTTTTTACTTGAAGGTGGTGCCAAACTGACAATTAGGCCTTCAGGTACTGAGCCAAAACTTAAATTCTATTTTGCCGTACGCGAAAAAGATCAGGCAGCTGCAGAATCTGAGTTAGCAGAGTTTAAAGAAAAATTGATGGCTGAGGTCAAAGAGATAATGGATAACTTTTAATTTAGTTTTATAATGTGAGAATTAATCTATTGAATAAAATAGATGGCAGAATCGAAAAAATTAAAAGGGAGGCTCTGGCCTCCCTTTAGTGTATTTATAATCTGCAGTTTTTCTATAGTTTTTAACATTTATAAAGTTTAATGTTATAATATTAATGAGCATAGAAAATTGAATAAAATAAATGGTTTAAAACTAAGTTTTAAACACCAGGATTTTATTATCTCAAACTTTCTAATAAGGAGTGGTAATATGAAAATTAAAAAAGCAGTAATTCCGGCAGCTGGCTGGGGGACCAGGTTATTACCAGCAACTAAAGCTCAGCCCAAAGAAATGCTGCCGATTGTAGATAAACCAGCTATTCAGTATATTGTTGAGGAAGCTGTTGCAGCAGGAATTGAAGATATTTTAATTATTACTTCCAAAGATAAACAGAGTATTGAAGATCACTTTGATATATCTCAGGCTCTGGAGGATGCTCTTGAAAAACAGGGGAAAACCGAGCTGTTAAAGATAGTAAAAGATATTTCTGAGATGATCACTATTCACTCGGTCAGACAGAAAGAACAAAAAGGATTGGGCCACGCAATTTATTGTGCGAAGACTTTTGTCGGTGATGATCCTTTTGCGGTTTTATTAGGTGATGATATAATTCATTCTAAAAAACCTGTTATTCAGCAGATGATAGAGGTCTATAAGGAAAAAGAAGCACCTATTTTAGGCTGTAAAACCGTTCCCAAAAAAGATGTAAGCAAATATGGAATTGTTAATTACAGCCGCAGAGATGGAGATATTTATAAGGTTGAGGATATGATCGAAAAACCTTCGCCTGCAGAAGCACCATCCAACCTTGCAATATTAGGCCGCTATATTATTACCCCGGAAATTTTTGATATTTTAGAAAATACTCCTCCCGGAAAAGGTGGAGAAATCCAGCTGACTGATGCTTTAAAAACTATGCTCGATAAAAGAGCAGTTTTTGGTTATGACTTTGAAGGTAAACGTTATGATGTCGGTAATAAAATGGGCTTTTTAAAAACTACAGTCGAGCTGGCTCTGGCCAGGGAAGATCTGGGACCTGAATTTAAACAGTACTTAAAAGATTTAACTGAAGATTTTTAGCTAAGATTAGAATTTGAAAAATTGAGCAAGAGTTTCCTGATCAAAATCTGGGTTCAGAAGTGTTTTTAATTCTTCTATATTCTCGGGTTTTTCCAGAATGAGTCGGGAAGCTCTTTTGCTTCCTATTCCCGGTACTGCTTCCAGTTCTTTTTTGCTTAAATCACTAAATTTCTGGGGCCATTTTAAGGCCGTGATGGAGCGGTAGCCGTGATCTACAACTTTTGCTTTTTCGAAAAAATCGTCTGGTTGATCGATGACTGCAGTTAAAATAGGATAGGTTCCCAGCTGGCGGCAGTAATTGAGGCTTCCTTTTTTCTTTTCCGAATAAAGATCATTTAAAATAACACCTCTGGGAAATACTTTTTTCAGCATCTGATTGTTGATTTTTTTATTTACTTTTTCTTTATATTTTTTAAATTCTCTCTGAGAGTATTTTACTTCAGGATAGCTGCCCAGGCGGACAACCTGCCGGATATTAATCCTTCTGAGCAGTAAATTATCACTAAGTAATTTATTTAAAAATTGATAGTTGTACTCCAGAGTCTTTCTGCTTTCCCCGAGCAGTCCGTGCAGAAAGTTGAGACCGGGCAGTAATTTGGGGATTCCATTTTCCCGTCTGCCGCCAATTTCGTTCATTAATTTAATGGCAAAATAATTTTCCTGGCTGCTGCTGTCTATATTGTTTTTCTTTAGCACCTCAGGGTCAGCAGATTCGAGGCCAAAAGCTGCCGTATCGCCGGCAGTATTATATTTGCTAATTATTTCTATGATTTCAGCTGCTTTTTCTGGATGGCGGGCAATTTCGGCCGGATTCATATTATCCATATGCAGTACTTTAAGCCCTGGATCAGCCTGGCGGATACCCTGGTAGAGATCTCGAATTTGAGCCGGATTTAAGATAAAACTGCCGCTGTCCATTTTAGCCCCATAGAGCAGGAGATCAGTCTGGCTGCCCAGACGGTAGTGATGGATTCCAGCTGCTGCCAGAGCTTTTACCTCGGCTGCTACTGCCTCTGGACTGCGGCTGTAGCTTAGCTTTTTTAATCGTTCACTGCAGAAAGCACAGTGGCTTAAACGGGGACAGCCTCTAAATGTTTCTAATTCGGCAACTATTTTAGGATAATTGGGATGTCTTTTGAGCAGACGGGCTCCACCTAGAGCAAATTGATTAATATATTTTTCAATTTCTGGGGCTGAAATTTCTACTTCATTTAATCGTTCAAAGATATCAACTGCAGCAATTTCTGCTGTCAGGATATCATAATCATCCTTAAATCTGGCTCTCATTTTTTCAATTAAAGTTATCGGCCCACCTAAAACTTTGGTTGGATAGAACACTTTTTGGCCAATTTCTTTAATTTCGGCGGCAGTTGCGGGCTGTCCACCCAGATAATGACCGGGAACTGTAGTACCTGCAATCAAAATCACTATATCTACAGCCTCCAATTTTTTAAATTCATTTTCTTTATTGGCTCTAAAGTCATCAATGCTTAAGTAACTAAGATTATCTGTGCTAACACCTGACTCGAGTAAGGCTCCCCAGAGATAACGAATATGGGGTGAGACATAAGGAGGTACTCCCAGACAGGAGGGTTCATCTAAATAGCCGTCGATAACAGTAATTTTTAACTGAGTATTTTTCATCATAAATTCCTTTCTAAGATATTGATTTGCTGTTTTAAGTTCTCAAAAAGAATTTAAAAGAGCAGATTGCCGTTCAAAAATTGGAGTTAAATAAGTATTCATTGTCTTTATAATTTTATTATAACATAAAGCTCGATTTTACGAAAAATACGCGGATAAATCAGAAATTAAAGCAGGATTTGGGAGATTGAGATAAAATATATATAAGTAGAGAAAATAGTAGTAGTTAATGGATTTGAAATATATAAGGGTAATTATTATTTGATTATTTAAATGGAGATGAAAATTGTGTTTAAACTGAAATTATTTAATCCCAAAATTTTATGTTTTATTTTAGTTATTTTAATTTTGACTGCCCTACCGGTTTCAGCAGAATTTTATAAACTGGGACTTGTTGATTTTATCCAGGGTAAACATCAGATAACAGTACCTATTTTTTCTCCAGCCAGAGAAATTACTATCACAGCTGAGGCAGATACTGTTTTAATGGCTGCTGGAGCTGAAGATTTTAAACTGAAAGCGGGTAAAGATTATTATATCACTCAGGGAGCTGCAAAAAAACAGCAGGAACCAAAAAGTTCTCAAGTTGAGACGAAAAGTGGCTGGGGAGTCCAGATTATGGCTAGTTCTTCTGAGGAAAATGCACTGGAGTATAAAAACCAGGCAGAATTGGATTTTGAGGTACAGGTAGTTGTTAAAAAAGAAGCAGAACTGTTTAAAGTTCTGGCTGGTGCTTTTAATGAGCGCGAAAAAGCTGCAGAATTTAAGCAGCAGCTGCAGGAAGCCGGTTATAATGGCTGGGTTAGAGAGATCGAACTGCAGGGTGACCAGGGTGACGAAAAAGAGAGCCGGCCGGAAAAAGTAGAGAATTTAGCTGCTGTCCAATTAGGTAGTAAGGAAGTTGGAGAGGGGCTTAACTTGTATAATTCTGAGGGAGAAAAAATAAGAGAGGCTCATATTTTTAAAATAAAGGGTCAATTTGAGGTTAATGATCAAAAAATGCAGGGTGAATATCAGTTTGGACCGATCGGTAATTCAGTTTTATTTAGCTATAAAACTGATCTGGAGGATTTAACCGCTTATTTGCTGCAGAGATACTTTAATCCTGGTGCTCCTAAAGCTGCTTTAAAAGCTCAGGCAGTACTTTATAGAACCGAGCTTCTTTATCAGCTGGAAACTCAGGGCGCTCGTCTGAAAAATATGAATGGTTTAAATTATAGCAGACTGAGTCCTATCTTCAAAGAAGCTGCAGCGGCCACAGAATCTCAGGTCTTAATTAGAAATGATAAATTTTATTATAATACTGATTTCTCTTTTAAAGAAATAGGTAGACCCCGGGCCGGGATTGTGCCGCTTGCCCAGGCAAATTATGATTACCAGGAAATTATAAATTATTATTATGAGCGGGCGGAACTGGCAGAGCTGTCTGAATTGGTTGATAGTGAGCTTAAATTTACTGCCAGAATTGAGAGAGGACTGTATTTTAAGGAGATCAGGCAGATGACCTGGTTAGGACCCCGGGTGATTACTATTGTTGATTATAATCTTTCTAATGATAAATTAAAATTGAAGCCGGTACTTGCTCGGGGTGTTGTGCCTGGTCGTGAAGATCTGGCAGAGATAATCCGAAAAAATTCGGCCCTGGCTGGAGTTAATGGCGGTTATTTTCACTACAGCGGTAGGCCGCTGGGTTTACTCTATCTGAATGGTATGCTGGTTAGTGAACCACTCTATAAAAGAACTTCACTTTTAATTGATCGGAATAAAAAACTTTCTTTTGCTCAGGTAGACTGGAAAGGTGAGTTTAAGGCTGCTGAACTATCGCGTTCCTTTAGTATAAATGGAGTTAACAGGGATGCTGGAGCTGAGGAAATAGTAGTTTTTAATAGTTATTATGGAGCTCGAATGCCGGCTTTAAGGGAAGGTTATTATGATATAGTTGTCCGCTCAGGCGAAATCCTGGGCACAGAATCAGAGTCTGGAATAGAAACTCCTATCCCACCTGATGGCTATCTTATTCGAGTTGGCTCCGAAAAAACTGAGCTGATTAATCTGCTCTCGGAGCTAAAAGGAAAAACAGCTGAGCTAAAATATAATTTTTCACCTGATTTAGAGTCAAAAAATATTATCCATGCAGTTGGGGGAGGCCCCAGGCTTCTGGCAGATGGTGAAGTTAAGATTACAGGAGAGGAAGAGAAATTTCAGCCTGATATTTTAAACGGGAGGGCTCCAAGAACCGCCCTGGGTTTAACAGCAGATAATCATCTGCTGATGCTGACCATTGACGGCAGACAGACAGAGTTTAGTATTGGAATGACTCTCCAGGAAACTGCTGAGATCTTAAAAAATCTGGGGGCAGTTGAGGCCATGAATCTTGATGGTGGGGCCTCAGCCAGGATGGTAATCAGGGGTTTTACGATGAACAGTCCCAGTGCTGAGAGGCTCATTTCCAACGGAGTGATAGTCAATAACGAAGAATAAAAGTTTAAATTCTGATTTAAACTTTTTCTGGCAGACCTATTATTTTGTTGATGATAGTCTAGATGATCACGCTTATTATCGTGGTGGAGCAAGATATAATATCGGTCCCCACAGTGATTTTGAATTGAGTATTGGTAATCAGTACTGGGACCTGGACAACAGTGTTTTAAATCTTGGAATCAGCTATAAAATGTAGGGGGAAGACATGGAAAACTATCAGGCAGAAGAGTTAGTAAAATATATTGAAAAATTTGCAGAAAAGCGAATAATGGTTTTGGGAGATTTAATAGCGGATAAATTTATCATTGCAGATCCGGAAAGACTGTCCCGGGAAGCTCCGGTTTTAATTTTAAAACATCAGCAGGAAAAAATTCTTCCCGGTGGTGGAGCCAATGCAGCTGCCAATATTGCCAGTCTTGGGGCTGAGGTAGATTTATTGGGAGTTGTTGGTGATGATCTGGCTGCAGAAGCGTTAAAAGAGGAGCTTAATCAGCGTCAGATTATTGCTGATGGAATTTTTAAGGATGCCAGCCGTCCTACTGCCGAAAAAACTAGAATTCTGGCTGGTGGAGATCAGATAGTTCGTCAGCAGGTAGTCAGGGTAGATAAAGTTAAAAGTTTTGACATCAGCAGCAGTTTGAGAGAAAAATTACTTTCCTATTTAAAAGAAAATATTGCTCAGAGTGATGCTGTTCTTTTTTCGGACTATGGTAATGGAATCTTTAATCAAAATACTACCGCAGACTTTGTCCGGACTGCAGCTGCAGCCGATAAAAATTCGGCTGTAGACAGCCGCTATCAGCTGGGCCAGTTTAAGGGAGCTGTAATTGCAACTCCCAACCTGGAGGAGGCTTCTGCAATTTATGGAGAGGAATTAAGAAGCCAGGCTGAGGTAGAAAAAGCAGGACTTAAGCTGAGAAAAGACCTGGAATTACAATATCTGTTGATAACTCAGGGTGGAGATGGGATGACTCTTTTTGCTCCGGGAGATAGAATAGACCATATACCTGCTGCTAATTTTACCGAAGTTTTTGATGTTACAGGTGCTGGTGATACAGTGGTGGGGACGCTAATCCTGGCTCTGGCAGCAGGCGCACCGGTAGAGATTGCAATTAGAATTTCAAATTATGCGGCCGGAATTGTGGTTCGCAAAAGTGGTGTGGCTTCAGTTACAGCAGCAGAACTAATCAGGGAAGTGAATAAAAATGACAGCTAAGATAATGAAATTAGAAGCTTTAAAAAAAGAAATTGAAGCAGATAAAGAGGCAGGAGAGCTCATAGTTTTTACCAATGGTTGTTTTGATATCCTGCATGTAGGTCATATTCGCTATTTAAGAAAAGCTGCTTCTCTGGGTGACAGGCTGGTGCTGGCTCTAAACAGTGACAGTTCTGTTAAAAAACTGAAGGGAAAAGCGCGCCCCTTTGTTCCTGAGGCTGAAAGACTGGAAATGCTCGCCGCTTTAGAGATGGTTGATTATTTAATTCTATTTTCTGAGATTGACGCCAGCCAGCTGCTGGAGGAACTCAAGCCGCAGATTTATGTTAAGGGTGGAGATTACAGAATTGAAGATCTACCCGAGGCGGAAACAGTTTACAACTACGGTGGAAAAATAGTTCTAGTAACAGAAATTAAAGGAAAATCAACAACAAATATAATCAAAAAGATAAGGCAGAGTAAAGATGAAAAATAGTCAGCTGCAAATTCTTATTCTGCTGACCCTCTTACTTTTAGGTGTGACAATGCTGGAATTAGGAATTTCATTTCAGGATTTAATGAGTTTTTGAGGGAAAACTGCGACCAGGATGGGGGGATATTCTTGTTTAAAGAGAAGGAAGAAGAAGAAATTATAGAGATGGCCCAGGCTGGAAATGACTTTGCAATAGAATATCTAATAGATCAAAATATGGACATAGTATATGCCAAGGCCCGATTCTTCTTTATCAAAGGGCTGGACAGAGATGATGTAATTCAGGAGGGAAGAGTTGGATTATATAAGGCAATCAGAGATTTTAAGGAAGACAAAGGGGCTTCTTTTAGAGGTTTTTCCCAACTCTGTGTTCACAGACAGCTGGTATCAGCAATCAAAAAGGCGAATAGACAGAAACATATGCCTTTAAATACTTCTGCTTCTCTGGATAAAAGTCTGGATTATGGAAATGAAACTGGAAGAACTTTTAATGAGATTTTACCTGATGAAGGAGAAAACCTGGAGAAAAAATTTATCTGTCAGGAAACCTTAACAACAATTATTGATGAACTTTCAGAAGAATTAACAGATCTTGAGTGGAATGTGTTTATGCTTTATCTGGACAGTAAATCCTATCAGGAAATATCTGATGATCTCGATATTAATGTTAAAACTGTTGATAATGCTCTACAGCGGGCAAGAAAGAAGATTGATGATCTTAAAGAGCACTACAACCTTAAAGGAGTTGTTAATTAAAGTTGAAAGTACTGGATATTTTAAAAGATTTAGTTTATCCCGAAAAACCTGTCTGTCTGGCCTGTGGAAGAAGACATGATCATTCTGAAATCGAAGGGATTTGTGAGCGCTGTCTGGCTCGTTTTTCTTTTATCACAGATGCCTGTCCAGTCTGTGGTAGAGAGGTGGTACCAGCAGCTTTGATTGAAGGTCAGCCCTGTCCGGAATGTCAGGAGGAGAGGCCTCCCTATAATTTTGCCCGCAGTGTATTTACCTATTCTGGTTATGCAAGAGAAGTGCTCTTAGAATATAAATATGGGCACCGGCCAGATCTGGCTGAACCATTTTCGCAGATGTTATTTCTCTACTATGATGAATATTTTAAGGATCAGGATATTGATTATCTAATTCCGGTACCAATGCATGGTGATCGAAAAACCTACCGCGGCTACAATCAGGCAGCAAGATTGGCTCAGGCACTTTCTAAAAAAATAAATATTGAATATAGGGATGTACTTTTAAGAGTAAAAAATTCACTCCCGCTTTATACCTTAACCAAAAAGGCCAGAAAATTGGAGCTGGAGGGGGCGTTTGAATTAAAAGATGATGTAAATCCTTCTATTTTTAAGGATAAGAATATTTTAATAATTGATGATATAATTACTACCGGTACAACTTCTTCCGAAATTTCTCACTTTGTTTTAAAGGAATTAGGAGCTGTCGGTGTTTATGTCCTAACAACTGCCTCAGTGCCGGTAAAAACTGACTAACTTTTTAACTCTGGTTATAAAACGTCTCAGAAGCGGCAGGATAATGTTCATTAGATTAAAAAAATATTAATATTTTTAATAATTAGATTTTTGAGCAGGAATTAATCTCACTTTGTAGAATAATATAATATACAGAAGTAAAATATAATAATAATAGTTGCAAGAGAGGAGTGAGCTTCATGAAAATTATGACTTATGGTAAAAACATTGATATTACCCCAGCTCTAAAGAAGCATGCAGAGGAGAAGGTGCAGAAAAAGCTAGAGAAATATTTCAATGGAGAACCGGTGGAAGTTCAGATCTCAATGGAAGTAGAAAAAGAAAGACATATTGTTGAAGTTACCGCCTTTGTTAAGGGTTTGATCTTAAGAGGGGAAGAAGTTTCTGGCGATATGTATGCTTCTATCGATGGTGTAATGGATAAACTAGAGCGCCAGATTAGAAAATATAAAACTAAGATTCACGATAGATACATCGAGAAAAAACAGGAATACAAAGAAGAGTATAAGGAAAAGAGAAAAGAACAGGTTTTAAATCATCAGTTAGGAAATGACGAAGAAGTTGTGGACACAGACGAATTTGAGCCGCAGGTAGTAAGAACCAAGCGTTTTCCAATGAAGCCGATGAATGTAGAAGAAGCCTGTATGCAGATGGATCTCTTAGATCACGATTTCTTTGTTTTCCATAATGCTGATACAGAAGAGACCAATGTGGTATACAAACGTAATGATGGGAACTACGGTTTGATTGAACCAACTTTTGGTTAAGAGCTGAGAAGTTAATCTTAGTCTGATCTTTTAAAAATGATATAATTGAATAAGTTTGAATTTAGAGGGGCTCTCTTAGCGGAGGCCCCTTTTTTATATTTTATTTATTTTATTTTGTTGGTACCAGGTACAAAAACGCGTTTTTGTACCTGGTACCTAAGGTTTTTAATCTGCCTTTAATTGAGTTTTGAACCCTAAGATGATATAATTACTTTGATTGAGATAGTGAAAGTCAAATTTATTAATAAAATGCTTAAAACTATTAAAATTATTAGATCTTAAACCTTAGGGAGGAAGATAAATGTTTGAGTTCCTCAAGAACTTATTTAAAGATGCAAATGAAAAAGAACTGGAAAAATTAGAACCAATTGTAGAGCAAATTAATGCGCTGGAGCCTGAAATGCAGGCTTTAAGTGATCAAGAATTAAAGGCGAAAACAGAAGAATTTAAAAATAGACATCAAAATGGTGAGAGCCTGGACGATCTTTTGGTAGAGGCTTTTGCTGTCGTGCGGGAGGCTTCTCAGAGGGCAACAGAAGCTGGATTTCGGCACTATGATGTTCAGCTGCTTGGAGGTGTTGTACTTCATCAGGGCAAAATAGCGGAGATGAAAACCGGTGAAGGTAAAACTCTGGCGGCAACTCTGCCTGTTTACTTAAATGCTCTGACAGGTAAAGGTGTTCATGTAGTAACTGTTAACGACTATCTGGCCGAAAGAGATAGTGAATGGATGGGTCAGATTTATCGTTTTTTAGGAATGTCAGTCGGTGTAATTTTAAGTGGGATGTCTCCTGCTGAAAGGCGGGAAGCCTATAACTGTGATATCACCTATGGTACCAATAATGAGTTTGGCTTTGATTATCTGCGGGATAACATGGCCTATAAAGAAGAAGATCTGGTGCAGAGGGAACACCACTACGCAATTTTAGATGAGGTTGACAGTATTTTAATTGATGAGGCCCGGACACCGCTTATTATTTCTGGTCCGGTTCAGGAAAAAAGTTCAGATTACCGCAAGTTTAATCGAGTTATTCCTGCATTAAAACGTGAGGAAGACTATGAGATCGATGAGAAAAATAAGCTGGTAACTTTAACTGAAGCTGGAGTTACAAAAGCAGAGAAAAAATTGAATGTGGATAATCTGTATTCAGAAGAAAACTTTAAGCTTAATCATCAGCTGAATCAGGCCTTAAAGGCTCATACCTTGATGAAAAAGGATCGAGATTATATTGTTAAGGATGGAGCCGTAAAAATTGTGGATGAATTTACCGGCCGGGTAATGGAAGGCCGCCGCTATAGTGAGGGTCTACATCAGGCCATTGAAGCTAAAGAAGGGGTAGAGGTCCAGAAGGGAAGTCAGACCTTTGCTAAAATCACCCTGCAGAATTTTTTTAGAATGTATGATAAATTGTCCGGAATGACAGGTACTGCCGAAACTGAAGAAGAAGAATTTATTAAAATTTACGATATGCCGGTTGTAGTTGTTCCGACAAATGAACCGATGATTAGAGATGATATGCCTGATCTGGTATTTACCAATAAAGAGGCTAAATATAAAAATGTTATCGCTGAGATTAAAAGATTATACGAAAAAGGTCAGCCGGTACTGGTCGGTACGGCTGATATTGAAAATTCCGAAATGCTAAGTAGGGAGCTGAAAAGAGAAAATGTACCCCACGAAGTTCTAAACGCTAAAAACCATGAGCGTGAAGCCGAGATTATTAAAGATGCCGGGCAGAAAAAAAGTGTGACCATTGCTACTAATATGGCCGGTCGCGGTACAGATATTGTCTTAGGTGATGGTGTTGTAGATCTCGGTGGTCTCCATGTTTTAGGAACCGAGCGTCACGAAAGTCGTCGGATTGACAATCAGCTGCGTGGTCGTGCTGGTCGTCAGGGAGATCCTGGATCTTCACAGTTTTATGTATCTTTAGAAGATGATCTCTTAAGGCTCTTTGGTTCCGATAAAATCAATGGTATTCTAGATAAACTGGGTGTAGATGAAGACCAGCCTGTTGAGCACAAGATGATATCTAATTCAATTGAGCGGGCTCAGCAGAAAGTCGAAAGCCGTAACTTTGATATCAGAAAAGCCATTTTAGAATACGATGATGTTTTAAATAAACAGCGTGAAGTTATTTATAGACAGCGTAAAACCCTGCTGACTACAGAAGAACTGGAAGAAAAGATTGCCGGAATGCTGGAACAGCTTTTAGAAGATGTAATGGAAATGTTTATTTCCGAAGATTTACATCCTGATGAATGGGATTTAGAAGGGATGCTTGAATATCTGCATGGAATTGCTCTGGCCAGAGATATCGAGGTTTCTGATATAGAAGGTAAAGAGCGGAATGAGATCAAAGAGAAAATCACTTTAAACTCGCTGGGATCTTATCAGTCCAGGCGAGAAAAGCTTGATTCTGATCGCTTCAATAAAATAATTAAATTCCTGGCTTTAAGGGTGATTGACCGTAAGTGGATGACTCATCTTGATAATATGGATGAACTGAGACAGGGGATTGGCCTGAGAGCTGTCGGTCAAAAAGATCCGCTGACAGAATATAAATTTGAATCCTTTGATATGTTTAATGAACTCACTTCTTCTATCAGAGAAGATATTGTAGAAACCGCCTTTAAAGTTGAGGTTGAAGAAAGAGAGAATGTGCCCAAACAGCAAATTAATCAGCGTCAGCTGAATTATTCTTCGCCGGAAGCTACTTTAGAAGGCCAAGCAAAAGGTAATGATAAAAGCAGTGCTGGTGATGGCAGTATTGGACAGGCAACTGTTGTTAAGGAAGAAGAACCCGGGCGCAATGATCCCTGCCCCTGCGGCAGTGGTAAAAAATATAAAAAGTGTTGTGGGAGATGATAGTAGTGAATAATAATTTTAAAGAACAATTCTTAGAGTTAAAAGATAGATTTAAGGAACTGAGTGATTTACTTTGACCGGGAAAAACTGCTGCAGAATAAAAAAGAGATAGAAGCTGAAATGGCAGCCGGTGGCTTCTGGGATGATAAGGAAAATGCACGCCAGAAATCTCAGCAGCTGGATAGGATTAAAAAGCGCATGCAGGTTATTAATCAGCTGGAAGAAAAATTTGAGGAAGCTGAAATTTATCTAGAGCTGGCAGCAGAGGAAGGTGAAAGCTTAGACAGTGAACTTAAAGCAACTTTAACTGAACTGGAAAGGGAGCTCGAAAAACTTGAGCTTAAGCTGCGCCTAAATGAACCCTATGATGACCATAATGCAATTCTTTCTATTCATCCTGGTGCTGGAGGAACGGAATCTCAGGACTGGGCACAGATGCTGCTCCGAATGTACAGCCGCTGGGCAGAGTCAAATGGTTATGAACTGCAGACTCTAGATTTTAACCCCGGGGAAGAAGCTGGAATCAAAAGTGTGACAATGATGGTCAGTGGTGATTATGCCTATGGTTATTTAAAAGGAGAAAAAGGAGTGCACCGCCTGGTTAGAATCTCCCCTTTTGATTCTTCAGGCCGGAGACACACTTCCTTTGCTTCGGTTGATGTCATGCCGGAGATTGATGATGACATAGAGGTTGATATTGATGAAAATGACTTAAAAATAGATACCTATCGGGCCAGTGGAGCCGGAGGTCAGCATGTAAATAAGACTGACTCAGCGGTTAGAATTACCCATCAGCCGACAGGAGTTGTGGTCCAGTGTCAAAATGAACGCTCTCAGCATAAAAACAAAGCCACAGCAATGAAGGTTTTAACTGCCAAACTGCTGGAGCTAAAAGAAGAAGCACAGGCCGAAAAAATTGATGAGCTGGGTGGAGAGCACAAAGAAATTGCCTGGGGCAGTCAGATTCGTTCCTATGTTTTTCATCCTTATAATCTGATTAAGGATCACCGGACTGATTTTGAAGAGGGTAATGTAGATAAGGTGATGGATGGTTATCTGGACGAGTTTATAGAAGCCTATTTAAAATATAAAAGTTCAAATTAATAATTATTATAGAGGAAAAGGTGAATTGGTTGAAAAAAATACTAATCGGAATTATTTTAATAACCTTTATTGCTGCTGCCTGGACTCTGACTGCAAGAATTGATCAGGTTGATCAGAGTTCAGGTGTAGAAATAATAATTGATGGAGAAGCTTATTCAGAGCTGATGGCACTTGCTCCAGAGATAAACCTGCAAAAATTAAAAGAAAATGGAGTTACTGGTCTGGCTGTTTATCAGCAGAGTTTAGAAGATTTTCTGGATAGTGGGGCTTTAAAAAGAATTGAAGCACTGGATCTAGTCCTGGCAGGAAATGAACTGCAGACAGAGCTTGAGAAAAATGAGATAAATATTGATCAGCTGGAAAATTCAGCTTTATTTGCGGTTTTTAGTGATTTTTTAAGAGAACAGCTTAATAATTTAGCACCTGAACTGGCTGCAGAATACTCAGCTAAATTTTTCGAGACAGCTGAGTATGATTTTATTTACTTTCCTAACTGGCATGAGCAGCTTAAAGATTTAAACTTAGGTTTTAATACTGCTCAGGTACGGGAAGCTCAGGAGCTGGGACTAAAAGTTGTCTATCGCAGCAATAATAAATTAAATGCTTTTTCTGCCTTAAAAAATAACCTGGAACTATTAAGTCCGGATTATTTGATTTTTGATGGGGAGAAAATAACGGGTTATCCAGATAAAATTGAAGAAACTGCTGCTCTGATGGAGGAGCATAATTTGATTTTTGGAAATATAGAAGCTTTTATTGCTGCTCAGGCTGGGGCAGAAAAATTAGCTAAATTGAATGATTATCAGCTGCTGAGAACTCACAGTATGCAGCAGGAAGAAGTAGAACAGGCTGACAACCAGGAAATTATTAATCGTTATTTACTTTCGATTAGAGAGAGAAGTGTAAAGATTATTTATCATAAACCTTATCTAAAGGGTAATCAGCTTGCTAAAAGAAACCTGGACCTGCTTTCTGCTTTAACTTCCCGCCTGGAAGCTGAGGGCTATCAGCCCGGAAGTGCAGAACCTGTACCTTATTTTAGTAATTCCAGCTGGTATCTTTTAGCAATTTTGTTGGGTGTAACTGCTGCTGGTATTTTGCTTTTGAATTATTTTACTGCTTTTAAATATTCAGGAATAATGAATATCTTCTTTCTGGCTGCAGCTGCAGTGGGAATTTTTCTTCTGCAGTCCGGTCGAGAAATTTTATTAAGGCAGATAACAGCACTCGGTTCGGCGGTGATTTTTCCTTCTCTGGCAGTAATTATTTTTCTGCTTGAAAAAAATAAAGGGGGAGAAGATCTTGAGGGCGGCCCCAGTCTGGCCTTTGTCTTCTTCAATTTTACTGCTGCTGTTATAACAGCTTTGATTGGTGGAGTTTTTGTAAGTGCTGCTTTAAACAGCAGTGAGTTTATTTTTAAAATTAATTCTTTTAGAGGAGTAAAACTTGCCTTTTTGCTGCCGCTGATTATTATATCTCTTTATTATTTATTTCAGCCTGGAACTAAGAATCTGAGACAGGAGATTCCACGGCTGCTGGAAAGTGTGATTAAAGTAAAACATATTCTTCTGGCTGGTGTACTGGCTC
Source organism: Halanaerobium sp. (assembly GCA_041694515.1). Lineage (GTDB taxonomy): Bacteria > Bacillota > Halanaerobiia > Halanaerobiales > Halanaerobiaceae > Halanaerobium. Next base: position 31,163 of record JASMSZ010000072.1, on the reverse strand, counting down.
TGATTGCAGTTATCTATATCGGGAGGACCGGGAATTTCCCGCTGCTGCCGGTTCCAGCCTGGGAATTAACTGTCCGCAGGCTGCTGGAAAAAGTTCTGTATGTCAGGCCGCGTTTTAAAGAATTTTTAATCGGTCACCCTTTATTTATTTTTGCTCTTTATCTGGGTGTGAAAAAGAGAAAAGAATTATACTTTTATCCCCTGCTGATGCTTGCTTCAGTGGGAGTCATTACAACTGTTAATACTTTTTCTCATCTGCACACACCGGTGATGATATCACTACTTAGAACTTTTCATGCTTACTGGTTGAGTTTTGGTATGGCTTTAGTTTTAATTGGTTTATATAAATTATCTAATTATCTTTATCAAAAATATTATTTTACCGGGGTTAAATAATGAAAAATATTGTAATTTCAGGTTATTATGGATTTAACAATCTCGGGGACGAGGCTGTTTTAGCAGGAATAACCTCACTTTTAAAAAACAAAAAAGAAGAACTTAAAATAACTGTTCTCTCAGCCAATCCGCAAAAAACAGCTCAACTCTATGAAGTAAACGCAGTCAGCCGGACTTCTCTGGTTCAGATTCTGGCCGCACTGGCTGAGGCAGATCTCTTTATCAGTGGAGGCGGCAGCCTGCTGCAGGATGTTACCGGTAGTTTTTCTGTTCCCTATTATCTGGGGCTGGCCTGGCTGGCGAAAATGCAGAATACAAAAACTGTTTATTATGCTCAGGGTGCTGGTCCCCTAAATAAATGGTGGAGCCAGAAATTAACTGCTCTGACACTAAATAGATTCGAACTGCTGGGAGTGAGAGATCAAAGTTCAAAGAAGCTTTTAGAGGAAATTGGTGTCAAAAAAGAAATTGAGCTGACAGTTGATCCTGTTTTTGCTCTTTATGATCCTTTAAATAATGTGCGGCAGCAGATTAAAGGGAAAATAGAAGTTGGGATCTCGGTTAGACCCTGGTCAGTTGATTATATCTCAGAGCTTGCTGCAGGTTTAAATTATTTTGCCCGGGATAAAAATGTTAAATTTATTTTATTTCCGATGCATCAAGGTGCAGATGAAAAAATTTCGAGAGAGTTAAAAAATAGCTTGAAAGCTGAATCTGAGATTTGTGAGCTTCCATCAGGCCCGGAAGAAGCGTTAAAAGAATTTTCTCAGCTCGATTTATTTGTTGGAGTTCGTCTGCACAGTCTAATTTTTTCGCTGCTAAATCAAATTCCACTGCTGGCCTTAAGCTATGATCCCAAGATTGAGGGATTAATGACTGAGCTTGATTATCTGCCGCTGATCAAACTGGAAGATTTAGAGGCAGAAAAGGCAGCGGATGAGCTGGAAGCTGTATTTGCAGAAAGGTACAGTCTGCGCAAAAAAATAAAAGAGTTTTTAGAGCAGAAAAAGGAAGAAGCTGAAAATTTTGCTGAACTGGTTTTAGAGGAGGTTGACTCTTGCGAAAGCTGATAAAGATACTGGATGTAGGTATAGACAGGGTCAATCTCGAGCAGGCAGTAGGGAGAGTTAGAGAGTTAATTGCTGATCACAGTCGCCCTTCTTTAGTGGTAACTCCAAATTCGGAAATGCTGGCTCTGGCGGCTGAGGACAGGGAGCTGGCTCGGATTTTGAATTCGGCCGATCTGGCAGCTGCAGATGGAATTGGAGTGGTTATTGCTTCTAGAATTATGAGAGAACCCCTGCAGGAAAGAGTTGCTGGATTTGATCTGATTAGTTTATTGTTTAAGGAAATGGCGGAAGATGATATTAATTTTTATTTTCTGGGTGGGAAGCCCGGAATTGTTGATCAGGCAGCTGCAAATTTAAAAAGCAAGTATCCTGCTTTAAATATTTCAGGGTATCACCATGGTTATTTAGATCAGGAAAAGCAAGAAAAAGTAATTTCAGAAATAAATGAGAAAAATATTGATCTGCTGCTGGTGGGAATGGGAGTCCCCCTGCAGGAAAAATTTTTGGATAATAATTTAAAGAAATTAAATGTGGGAGCTGCAGTTACAGTTGGCGGTAGTTTTGATGTGCTGGCCGGAGAAGTAAAGCGAGCTCCACTCTGGATGCAGAAGGCTGCTTTAGAATGGTTTTACAGACTGCTGCAGGAGCCATCTCGTTTTGGCAGAATCTTATCTCTGCCTAAATTTATATTTTTAGTAATAAAATCCGAATATTTTAGCTGAGTTTATTTTTGTGGTTTTAACTCTATTTTTTGATCTTAAAATTTTATTATTTTTAAAATCAGTCCAATTTAATACTGCAATTTAAGTTAAAAAATGAAGGTTTTAAAACAAATTAAATTTTCAATAAGGAGATAAGTTTTATAAGGGGGAGATAATTTGAAAAAAAGAACAATTATCGATTATCTGGGAATCACAGCCGGTTCTTTTTTGATCGCCCTGGCTTTAACTGTGTTTCTGGTTCCAAATAAGATTGCCGCCGGTGGAGTCAGCGGGCTGGCAACTGTTATTTATTATATAACATCATTTCCCATCGGGATTACAATGCTGATTATCAATATTCCACTTTTTCTGGTCGGTCTTAAGATTATGGGGACCAGTTTTGGGATGCGGACTATTTATGGAATAATATCTCTTTCTGTTTTTACAGATCTGCTGCAGCCGCATATGACAGCTCTAACTGATGATCTGCTGCTGGCTTCAATCTATGGAGGAGTAGTCGGTGGAATTGGTCTGGGAATAGTTTTTCGTTCCCGGGGAACTACCGGAGGTACAGATATGATAGCCTCACTGATCAATTACTTTACCGGGATTACTGTTGGTGAGGGACTTTTAATTGCTGATGGGGTTGTAGTGGCCCTTGCTGGTATCTTTTTTAATTTAGAAGTAGCGCTTTATGCAGCAGTTACAATTTTTATTACTTCTCAGACTATAGATATTGTTCAGGAAGGTTTAAACTTCAAAAAAGGTGTGCTGATCATCTCTGATAAAGCTGATGAGATTAATCAGATGGTAGTTAATGATTTGAACCGCGGAATCACCGAATTTGAAGCAAAAGGTGGTTATACAGGAAACAAAAAACAGGTGCTGCTCTGTATTATTTCACGTTCAGAAATATCAGAACTAAAAAAAGCAGTTTCGAAAATAGATGAGGAAGCATTTGTAATTATTAGTAATGTTAATGAAGTGCTTGGTGAAGGATTTACTGAAATAGTACATTAATTAATTCTGGAGATTGGCGGCCGATTAATGAACTCTTATGTTTAGCATTTATCAATTCTTTTTTTAAAAATCAAGAAAGCAGGTGGCGTAGTTAATGAAGAAAATAAGAAAAATATTAAACAATAAATTTTGGTTAATAACAATAGCATTTTTGCTTTTATTTACTTTTGCAGTTTCTGCCCAGGATGATGGTGCAGCAGGGCAGCTGCCGCAAAAACAACAGCAGGCAGAAAATTATACTAAAGCAGATGCGTTTCAGGATGTTATGTTTTTGCTGCAGAACTATTATGTTGAGGATGTAAAATTTGAAACTCTGATCGAAGGTGCCATAGATGGAATGTTAAATAAAGTGGACCGTTATTCTTATTTTATGTCTGCTTCTGAATATCAAGAAATGCAGCAGGAATATGAAGGTCATTACGGTGGAATTGGAATTGTAATTACTATGAGAGATAATAAGCTGACAATTGTATCTCCAATTAAAAATACTCCTGGCGAAAGAGCAGGATTAAGAGCAGGAGATATAATTACTGCAATTGACGGCAAGAAAACAGCTGAGATGTCACAGATGAAAGCAGTAGATCTGATGCGCGGGAAAGAAGGTACAGATGTAACACTGACTATTTCCCGGGGAGATGAAGAACCATTTGATGTTAAAATTACTCGCGAAGATATAGAGGTTCCTTATGTAGAAAAAGAAATGAAAACTGAGAAAATTGGTTATATCAGTCTGGCTCAGTTTATTGAAGATGTCGGAACAAAGGTTGAAACTGCAGTTGCCGATTTGAAAGAGCAGGGTGCACAGGGTATTATTCTTGACTTAAGAAACAATCCCGGAGGTCTCTTAAATGAAGCAGTTAATGTAGCTTCAGTATTTTTAGAGGAAGGGGTTGTAGTTTCGGTCAGACAAAAAGATAAGACGGAAAGAATTTTAAAAGTTAATCAGGAGATTGAGTCACATCCAGAAATTCCATTAATTATTTTGATTAATAAAGGTTCTGCCAGTGCTTCGGAGATTGTGGCTGGTGCTGTAAAAGATTATGATCGCGGTAAGTTGATTGGGACAACTACTTTTGGTAAAGGAGTTGTACAATCTGTAATTCCACTTAAGGACGGTTCTGCAGTTAGTTTAACCACTGCCCGTTATTATACTCCTGCTGGAAATTATATTCATGAAAAGGGAATTGTGCCTGATACAAAAGTAGAATTAGATATGGAAGCTGTACAAAAAGACGGCAGTGATAATCAGCTGCAGAAGGCCGTAGCTGAAATGGAAAACATGATTTTTGTGCGTGAGTTTCAGGATAAAAAAGCAGCAGGTCAATAAAAAATCTGGAAAGATCATTAATATTTAGGAGCTGAATAAAATGAGTATTTTTGAGATAATGGGGCCGGCTATGATTGGTCCTTCCAGCTCTCATACTGCGGGAGCTGCCAGAATTGGGAGAATGGCCAGACTTTTATTTGCGGATAAAATAGATCGGGCGGTTGTTAAGCTGCACGGTTCTTTTGCAGATACTGCAGTTGGTCATGGAACTGATAGAGCAATTATTGGTGGTTTGCTTGGATTTTTACCTGATGATCAGCGTCTGCGCAGTTCTTTTGAGCTGGCAGAAACTGAAGGGATGGAATTTTCCATAGAAGAGGTAAAATTAAGAGAGGTCCACCCCAATACAGCTCAGATTATACTGTATAATAAGGGAAAAACTAAAAACTTAGAAATTGCTGCTTCTTCAATTGGCGGCGGCAGAATTAAAGTTACAGAAATTAACGGCAGCACTGTTGAATTAACAGGTAGAATGCCCACTTTCTGGATTCTACACCAGGATCGTCCGGGAGAAGTTGGAATTATCACGTCTATCCTGGGTAGTTATAAAATCAATATTGCTTTTATGCAGGTTTATAGAAATCGAAAAGGTGATATTGGGTCCTGTATTATAGAAATGGATAATCAGCCAAACCAGGATGTAATTACTAAATTAGAGAATTCGGAGAATATTCTTCAGGTTCGATATTTGCCGAGGATATGAGGTGGAATAGATGGAATACGCTACAATAAAAGAACTTGTCTCACTGGCTGCAGCTGCTGAAACTTCTATCTGGAAGATAGTACTTCAGGTTGAAGCTGAAGAGGAAGAAGTGGCTGAGTCAGAGGTCAGGAAATCAATGCTGGCAAATTTAAATGTAATGAAAGAGGCTGTTGATTATGGCCGCCAGAATAATATTCAGACTGGTGGTGGTCTGGTTGGAGATGAAGCTCTTAAGCTGGAAAAATATCTAACTACGGCTTCAAAATCTGAGCAGAATAATATATATAATAAAATGATCACTTATGCTCTGGCAACTGCAGAGGTAAATGCAGGAATGGGTAAGATTGTTGCCGGACCAACTGCCGGGGCCAGCGGAATAGTCCCTGCTGTAGTTCTCTCAATCGGAGAATACAATAATTTGAGTGACCAGAAGCTGGTAGAGGCGCTGTTTACAGCCGCTGGTCTGGGTTATGTTGTCTCCAGAAAAGCAACTCTGGCTGGTGCAGCCGGGGGCTGTCAGGCTGAATGTGGAGTCGGAGCTGCAATGGCTGCTGGTGCAGCTGTAGAACTCAGGGGCGGCACCCCACAGATGGCAGCTGATGCTTTTGCCATGGCTTTAAAAAATCTGCTGGGTTTAGTTTGTGATCCGGTGGCAGGACTGGTAGAAGTTCCCTGTGTAAAACGAAATGCTTTTGCTGCTGCTCATGCCTATACAGCCTCTACAATGGCCCTGGCAGGAATCGAAAGTGTGATTCCGGCAGATGAGGTCATTATGGCCCTGACAGAAATTGGGGATCAGATGCCGACCTGTCTTAAAGAAACATCCCGCGGAGGACTGGCGATAACGCCTACAGCTCTAAAGATTAAGGAAGACCTGCAGTAAAATGTAGTAATAAGTGATAATAAAATAGTCTATTAAAAAAGACTTCAAAGATTATAAAATATCTTTGGGGTCTTTTTTAATTAGCCAGGAAATTATTGCTAATGGTTTGTTGTGGATAATATTTATAGTTTTACAATTTCCGCTGTCAACAAAATTTGACCGAAATGGATTACAGATTGTTCGAAGGCCATTTTGTTCTAAATAAATAATTTTCAAAATTTTTCAAAAAAACATTGACATAGTTATAATAAATTGTTATTATAATAATAAGTTATTATCATAATAAAAAATAATCATTATTTATTCAAAAAATTATTACTTAACAGGAGGGCAGTTCAAATGAAAAAACAAATTGTAAGTAAAAAAGCACCAGCTGCTATTGGTGCTTATTCTCAGGCAATTAAAAAAGGAGATCTGATTTTTACTTCAGGACAAATTCCAATTGATCCAGAAACTTCAGAAATGGTAGAAAAAAATATTGAGAAACAGACTATTCAGGTTATGGAAAATCTTAAATATGTATTAAAAGAGGCGGGTTCTAATTTTGATAAAGTTATCAAAGCAACTATTTTTTTAAGTGACCTCAATAATTTTTCAAAAGTAAACGATATTTATAAAAAATATTTTTCAGACATTCCACCGGCACGAGCCTGTGTTGAAGTTAGTAAACTTCCTAAAGATTCACTTGTAGAAATTGAAGTTATCGCCTTTGAATAATTATATTTTGTCTATGTATTTGATTTATTATAAAAATTAAAATTGGAGGAGTTCAAATTGAGTAATAAATATGTAGCTGAACCTTTTAGAATTAAAATGGTAGAACCGATAAAAATGTTAACAGAGCAAGAAAGAGAAGAAAAAATTAAGGAAGCCGACTATAATCTATTTAATCTCAAAAGTGAAGATGTGTATATTGATTTACTTACCGATAGTGGTACAAATGCTATGAGTCAGGAGCAGTGGGCTGGTATTATGAGGGGTGATGAAGCTTATGCCGGAGGTTCCAGTTATTTTAAATTATTAGATACAGCTAAAGAAATTTTTAATTATCAATTTATTCAACCTGTTCATCAGGGAAGAGCAGCAGAAAAAGTATTATTTCCAGTCTTACTGGGGGAAGGTAAATTTTCTATTTCTAATATGCATTTTGATACTACCAGGGCTCATGTTGAATTATCAGGTGCTAGAGCTATTGATTGTGTAGTACCGGAAGCAGGAGATCCGACTAAAAGAGTACCGTTTAAAGGTAATATGGATATCGAAAAATTAGAAAAATTAATAGAAGAACATGGTCCTGAGAACATTGGTGTCATAATAATGACAATTACAAATAATTCAGCTGGTGGCCAGCCAGTATCAATGCAGAATATTAAAGAAACTGCAGAAATTTGTAATAAATATAATATTCCACTTAATATCGATGCAGCACGTTATGCAGAGAATGCATACTTTATCAAACAACGTGAAGATGGCTTTGAAGATAAGAGTATTAAAGAGATAGTTACAGAGATATTTAGTTATGCAGATACTTTTACCATGAGTGCTAAAAAAGATACCATTGTGAACATGGGTGGTTTACTTGGTATCAAAAATAACGAAGAATTGTTCCAAAAATTAAAAGCAAGAACTATTTCTTTTGAAGGATTTTTAACATATGGAGGTTTATCAGGTAGAGATTTAGAAAGTATGGCGATTGGACTCAGAGAAGGCTTAAATGAAGATTATTTAAGATATAGAATTGGACAGGTTCAATATCTTGCTGGACAATTGGATGAAGCCGGTATTATCTATCAAGCACCTGCTGGAGGTCATGGAATATTTGTGGATGCTAAAGAAATGCTGCCGCATATTCCATATTATGAATTTCCAGCTCAGGCTTTAGCAGTTGAATTATATAAAGAAGCAGGAATTAGAAGTTGTGATATTGGCTCATATATGCTTGGTAATGATCCTGACACAGGAGAGCAGTTGGAAGCAGATTTTGAATTTACAAGACTGGCTATTCCCAGAAGAGTTTATACTCAGGCTCATATTGATGTAATGGCAGATGCTCTAATTGCAATTAAAGAAAGAGCTGATAAGGTTGGTGGATATGAAATAACCTGGGAACCAGATATTTTGAGACATTTCCAGGCCAGTTTAAAACCACTGGATAAATAAATTGCGACTGTCTTGATAGAGAAATTGAATTTAATATAAGTTGTTTATTAACGAATAAAGTTCCAGAGAGCTGATAAAAAAGTGGTTCTCTGGAACAATAACATTCAAAATAATCAGAATAAATATACACTTCTTTATTTTATAACTTTTTATATTAAATATTCCATTTTATTTATTTCTATAATTTAAATTAAGGAGAGAAAACTAATGAAGGAAAGAGAAAAATGGGACAGCAAAATGGGTTTTATTTTAGCCTGTGTTGGTGCAGCAATTGGTCTCGGTAATATTTGGATGTTTCCCTGGCGTTTGGGATCATATGGAGGAGCAGCATTTTTAATTCCTTATTTACTATTTGTTTTTACTCTGGGCTGGACAGGCCTTATGGAAGAGTTTGCTTTTGGGAGAGATCAGGAAACAGGAGCAATTAGTGCTTATGAAAATGTTTTTAAAGAAAAAGGAATGAGTTTTGGCAGCAAATTTGGAATTTTACCTGTTTTAGGTGTTACAGGTGTATTTATTTTCTATTCAATTGTAGTGGGCTGGATTTTAAAATATTTTACCCTATCTGTAACTAATTCTTTTGTCGGTATTGAAAATATGCCTGCCTTTTTTGGCAGTTTTGCTGGTAATCCACAATCTATTTTCTGGCATGCTCTGGCTATTATATTAACTTTGTTAATTGTTCGGCTTGGTGTTAAAGATGGTATTGAAAAAATGAATAAAATTATGATGCCTGCTTTATTTTTACTTTTGATAATTCTTTTATTTCGCTCCTTAACTTTACCAGGAGCAAAAGAAGGGCTGGCCTTTTTATTGGTTCCAGATTGGTCTAAATTGAAAGATCCGATAACCTGGGTAATGGCTCTTGGTCAATCTTTCTTTACTGTGTCTCTTGGGGGAGCAGCAATGTTAGTTTATGGTAGTTATTTAGATAAAGATTCTGATATTCCAACTTCTGCTTTTCAAACAGCTTTTTTTAATACAATAGCATCACTTTTAGCTGCCTTTGTTATAATACCGGCTGTATTTGCTTTTGGATTGGATCCAAAGGCCGGACCACCATTACTTTTTATTACTATTCCAAAAGTATTTCAGCAGATGCCGGGAGGTTATATATTTAGTGTTATATTTTTCTTAAGTATAATATTTGCTGGATTATCTTCTGCTATTAATTTGATGGAGGTTCCAGTTGAAGCTCTGATTGATCGATTAAATATTAGTAGAAAAAAGAGTGTTTTAATCGTCGGTTTAGGTGCATTTTTGGTTGGCTTACCATTAGACTTAAGTATGGCTCGTTTTGGAGCCTTTGCAGATACTGTAACCATTTATCTTGTGCCTTTAGGAGCAGTTCTTTCTGCAGTTATTTTCTTCTGGATTTATGGAATTGGTAATGCTCGAGAAGCAATTAATGAAGGTTCTTCCAGACCTCTCTGGAAAATATGGGAGCCTTATGCGAAATATATTTTCACTTCTGTAGCTCTATTGGTCTTAGTCTTAGGTGTTTTATTTGGAGGTATTGGTTAATTTAAAAAACAAGATATGTGGGGAATATATTGATATATCCTGTCAAATGGCAGGGTATATCTAGTTAGTTTTTTTAATTTTAAATGGAAATAAAATTTTGACAAATTAATAATTAATTGTTATTATAAGTTTAAGTTTTTATTGTAATAAATATTTATTAAAACCCTAAAGAGGAGGAAGAATAGTGGAGAGGAGAGCCTTAGAGAAATATAAGTTATTAATAGAATTTTTAGCTGAGGTATTAGGGGATAACTGTGAAATAGTATTACATGATGTGGAGGACTTTGAGAATTCAATTATAGCTATAGAAAATGGAGATATAAGTGGTAGAAAAGTAGGAGATTCTTTGACCGATTTGGCACTTAATGTTCTCAAAGATCAGGAGAAATTAGAAAATGATTATTTAACTAATTATACAGGTAAAACTTATAATGGTAAGGAATTAAGATCTTCAACCTATTTTATTAAAAATGAAAAAGAAAAAGTTATCGGCATGTTATGTATAAATATTGATGTAAGTAAACTTGTTGAAGCCCGAGATATTCTAGATTCTATGATAGGAAAAAGAAATGATATCGAAAAAAACAACAATGAAAAAGACCAGAGTTTTTCTGAGAACTTTACTTCTTCTATTGAAGAATTAATAGATTCTATTATTGAAAATTCAATTGGCAATTCTTCTATTCCCCCAAAAAGAATGACAGCAGAAGAAAAGAAAGAAATAACAAAAAAGCTTGATGAAAAAGGGGTATTTTTATTGAAAAACTCTGTCTCAAAAGTAGCAAAAAAATTAGAAACTTCAGAAGCAACAATTTATAGATATTTAAATAATTAAAGAAAAATAAATAGCAAAAAAAATTAAATAAAGTTTTATTAGAACAAAAATGGGGCTAATATACTCTCATTTTTGTTTTTTATTATCATATAAAAAATATATTTTATAACTCTTCTTTCAATTCAGCCACACTTTCAAAAACATAATCAAAATACTTTTCCTCAGCACTCAGCTCTTTTAAGTCATCTCTTTTGCTTTCTCCACTCAAAACTAAAATTCCTGTAATTCCTGCATCATGAGCCATCCGCATGTCGGTATATAAGCGATCTCCCACCACTGCCAGCTCTGATTTTTTTAAATTAAACCTTTTTAAAATATATTCGACAGTAAGATTGGATGGTTTGCCCACAATTAGAGGTCTTTTTCCCGTTGTAGCTGCCAGCAGCTCAATCACTGCTCCTGTATCAGGTTGGGTTTTGCCCCCACTTAAAGGACAGACTAGATCCGGATGGGTTGCTACATAATTAACACCGGATAGTATCAGCTCATGGGCATCCCAGAGTCTTTGATAGGTTAAGGTTTTATCAAATCCTAAAACTACGTAGTCTACACTTTCTGCTTTTTCTTTAATATTTTCTTCTCCATTGACAATTTGATGGCCAAAACGTTCCATTTCCTTCTTCAAAGATTCTGTTCCTAAAAGATAAATTCTTTTACCTTTCTTAGCTCCCTGTTCTGCCAGATAAGAGGCAGTAATCTCACCGGAGTTAATAATTTTTTCAGCTGTAACTTCAATCTGCATTTGAGCCAGTTTCTGCTGATAATCGGCTCTATTTTTAGAAGAATTATTAGTTAAGAATATGTAATCTCTGTCTGTCTTTTCAAGTTTTTTTAGAAAATCTAGACTTCCCTCCAGAATATCGTTTTCCAGATAAATTGTCCCATCCATATCCAGCATAAAAAATTTTATTTTTTTTAGATTATTTATGGCACTCATTTGGGTCCCCTTTCAACAGTTGAATTTTATATTTCAGCAGAAAAACAAAAAAATAACTTATTTCACAACTGATTTCTGTTAGTATTAATTTATCAGGCTAACTCATTAATTGCAAATCTTAAAGAAAACCCGACTGTAAATTACAGCCGGGTTTCAATAGAAATAGTATTCTTTTAAATGAATTTATTAATGAACTTAGTTACCAAATAACTCTGTATAGTCCTGAAGCACACTATCAGCCTGTTGATCAGCTTTGTTTAGAGCTTCTTCAGCTGAAGAAACTCCAGTAAATGCTTCTTCTACGGCTGTATCGACAATATCTCTGATTTCAACAAAGTTTCCTAAAAGCACACCATTGGCGGCTGGTGACTGGACTCCACTTAAGACCTGCAGAAAAGCGGTTAAGTAGTTAGGATTGTCGCTAAACCATTGGTTATCCATTAGAGTTTTAACAGCTGCATTTGTTGCCGGGAAATAGCCTGTATCTTTGTGCCACTGAATTGTAACATCTGTTGAACTCAGATATTTAAAGAATTCTACTACTGCCGCATATTCCTGCTCACTGTGGCCCTGCATTACCCAGAGAGAAGCTCCACCGATAACTGAATTACCAATTCCATAACCTTCAAAACGAGGTAAGAAGGTAGTACCGACTTCAAAATCAGCAGATTCAATAATTGAGCTTAAAGAAGAAGTTGACTGAATTAACATGGCAACTTCACCAGCCAAGAAATCCTGGTTGGCAGAATATTCACGGCCTCCATAAGCTACAACATCTTTTTCTACCAAATCTGTCCAGGTTCCCAGAACCATTTTAGCAAAATCACGGTCAAGATAAACTTCCGTTGCTCGACCGCTGCGTCCATTATCGTTATTTGCATAAGGTTTGTTGTGATAAGCATGCATCTGTTCTAAAATCCAGGCTGGCCAGCCAAAAGAGAGACCGTGGTTTGCTGCACCACTGTTGATTATCTGCAGACCCATTTCTTCAATGTCTGCCCAGGTTTCTGGAACAGCTTCTATACCTGCTTCTGCAAATGCATCTTTGTTGTAATAAAGCATTGCAGTTGAAGAGTTAAAGGGCATAGAATAAAGATGTCCATCAACACTATAGTAGTTTAAAATAGGCTGAATAACACTGCCGAAGTCAATTTTACCCTCTGCAATCTCATAGACAGGTACAATTGCTTCACTATCTAACATTGTCTGAGTTCCTACTTCATAAACCTGAATAATGTGGGGAGGGTTACCCGAACGAACAGCAGAAATTCCTTGAGTTAAAGTTTCTGCATAACTACCGGTAAACTGTGCTGTTACATGAATATCATCGTGTTCCGCATTAAAACCATCAACAATTTTTTCGACCGCCGCAGTACGGCCGCCACTCATCGCATGCCAGAATTCGAGTTCTATTGTTTGAGCAGAGACCACGGCTGCACTAAAAGCAGAGAGAGTGACTAAGGTTAAAATAATAATAGATTTTTTTAACATAAATGTTCTTCATTTAACTTAATAAATGAAGATTACACCTCCTTTTTTGATGAAAAATGAACCTGAGACAGCTGCTAAATTCTGAGATTATAATTCAACTTCCCTGATTGAATTTTTTAGTCTCACCCCCGATTAAAAAATTATTTAATTAAACTCACCGCAGTTTATCCCTCCTTTGACAGGTATTAGTATCTATTATTTATCCTGCTGCATAGCAAAGCCTTCGACCAGACTTTTCTGCAGAGTTAAATAAACTAATAGTGGTGGTATAACACCAATTATTAAAGCTGCCATAATTACATTCCACTCCGGTTGGGCATCAGATGGGATCAGCATTTTAAGTCCAATCTGTACCACCCGAACACGGGCACTATTAGTAGTTACTAAGGGCCAGAGATATTGATTCCAGACCCAGATAAACTCAATAGTAAACAGGGCAACTATATTACTTTTAGAAAGTGGAATTAGAATTGACCAGAGAAATCTCAGTGGAGTAATGCCATCTATTAAACTGGCTTCCAGCAGTGACTCTGGAACTGTCATGTAAAACTGTCTAAATAAAAGCACTCCGGTTGCACTGGCGAAAAATGGAATAGTCAGTGCATAATAAGTATCCAGCCAGCCTAAATTATCCATTAATTGATAGGTGGGAACAATTCTGATTGGCAGCGGCAGCATATGGGTAATTAAAATCATGATAAAAAGAATATTTTTGCCCGGAAAATTTCCAAAATAGACAAAGGCAAAGGCAGCCGAAATTGAAAGTGCAATTTTTCCAACGGCTGTAACTATTGAAATAAAAGCACTGTTAAAAAGTAATTTTCCCATATTTGAACGCTGCCAGGCCTCCTGATAATTATTGATTAGATTGTTTCCAAGCTGCAGTTTTGGTGGAGAAGAATAAACTTCATTTATATTTAGGGTACTGACCATAAAGGCATAAATTATTGGAAATGAGACTAAAAATACAGAAATTATTAAAAATAGATGAATAAAAATTGTAGTTGACTTTTTGCGTTTCATTCTGAATTCTCCCCTTTACTGATAGAATACTTTTTCGCCTGCATATTTAAACTGAATTATGGTGATTACTGCTACAAAAACAAAAAGAATAATCGACTGAGCTGAGGCATAACCGGTTCTCATACTTAAAAAAGCATCTCTAAATAATTTATAGGTGACAATATCTGTGGCTCGAGCCGGCCCTCCTTGAGTCAGCACGTCTACAACCCCAAAAGTTAAAAAGAAGACCTGTAGAGTATTCATAATCAAGAGGAAAAATGTAATTGGCGAAATTAAGGGAAAAGTAATTCGCCAAAATTTTGTAACAGGACTGGCGCCATCAATATCAGCTGCTTCTAAAAGTTCAGGAGAAACATTCTGCAGGGCAGCAATAAAGAAAATGAAATTATAGCCGAGCATCCGCCAGCTGGAGGCAATAATAATTAAAATGAAAGCAGCTGTTCCATTATTAATCCAGTTGAATTCAAAAGTAGTTAATACTTGAATGTAATAGGACATGATTCCTACATTGGGGTGCATTAAAACTCCCCAGATAATACCGGAAAAAGCAAAAGAAAAAGCAAATGGCCAGATTAATAAACTTTTATAAATTTTTGCGCCTTTGATTTTTTTATTAGTTACTACTGCCAGGATTAGAGCAGAAGCAATAGAAATAAAGACAGTGACTGCTGTAAAAACAATGGAACGGGTTAAACTATTCCAGTAGGCAGGAGAAGTTAAAAGCCGCTGAAAGTTTTGAAAACCAACATAAATTATTCGGTTCCCAAAAGGTGTCGAGCGGAAAAAGCTTAGGTAGAGTGACTGCAGCGAAGGATAAATCAAAAAGGTTGTAACAATAATAATTGATGGTGCAATTAAAAGATAAGCTAAATAGCGATATTTTTTAGCAAACTTACTGTTCAATCTGATTACCCCCTAAAAGTAATAATATTATGAATTTTTTAAATTAAAAAATAATTAACAAACTCTAATCTTATATTTCTCTATTAGATTAAAAAAACCTGCTTTAAAATGATAAAATAAGGCGTAAATTTTTTTATTTATGATACTCAATCCCATGCAGCAGATAAAAATAACTGAGTCCGGCCAGTAACGAGATTGCACTTCCTACAGCATACATTGCTGCACCTCCGGCTCCATCATAAATCATTCCTCCAAGCAGACTGCTGGCAACAGTACTGACACTAATGATTGAAGCATAGAGATTTTGCCCGGTAGAACGAAATTTTTCGCCAACCAGTTTCGAAATATAGCCAACAGCTGTTACATGGAATAAGGCATATGTTAAGCCGTGGAAAATCTGGGTTAAAAGTAAAAGTACCGGTGAGGACCAGATAGCAATTAAAAACCAGCGGAGCCCAAAAGTCATGGCTGCTAACAATAAAACTTTTTTTAGTTTAAATTTTTTCAAAAAGATATCAGCCTTCTGAAAAATGATCAGCTCACTGCCGGCAGCAATAAACATTCCCAGTCCCAGCAGTGTTTCTCCCCCTCCAATTGATTTAAAATAGATGGGAAAATAAACAAAATTAGCCGTTAAAGGTGCCTGAATGAAAAAGGTGAAGATCAAAAAATATAATAGATCTTTATTTTTAAAGAGAAGTTTAAAACTGCCTAAACTTGTAACTTTGATAGTTCTGTCACTCTTTGGTAACTTATAAGCAAAAAATAAAGATAAAAAGAGTCCGGAAGCAGCTAATATAAAAGTGCTTTCTGATTGTGTTTGTTCAATGATCCAGCCAAACGGCATAATTCCGAGCATATAACCAAGTGAGCCCCAGACTCTAAATTGTCCGTATTGTTCAGCTCTGTCCCCCAGATAATTGAGCAGTAAAGAATCAGAAAGAGGGACAATGGAGCTGCTGAAAATCACAAAAAAACTATAGAGTATAAAAATTATAAAAAAACTTTCAGTCAATAAAAAGCTGAGGGAGAAAATAAGAGTTCCCGAGATAGTAAAGAGCAGTATTTTCTTATTAGCCTCAAAATAATCAGACATCATTCCCCAGATTGGCAGAGCCATAATGGCAGCTGTTTTGGCAGCCGAAGTCATCATTCCAATTTGAGTTGCCGAAAGACCAATTTCTTCCATGTGTATATTAATATAGGTGGTAGCTGCTATGTAGATATAGTAAATAAAATAGTATGATTTAAATAAAATTGGGTATTCATCCTTTCTAATTATGTATTTATCCTAGTATAATCATTCTGATTTCCTTTTGCAAGAGTTTTTCAGAAAAAAATTCAACTTTTAAATTAAGTTAATTATTATGTTTTTTCACGGCTTGATTTGCAGCTTTTTATAAAAAGTTATATTATTAAACTATCAAATAAAGTGGATTTAAAGATAGATAAAGGGAAGTGATTTTATGAAGACAAAAATTATTGGACACCGGGGTGGAGCAGCAGGTTATCCGGAAAACACTTTGATAGCTTTTAAAAAGGGAGTAGAACTGGGAGCTGATGGGGTAGAATTTGATGTTCAGCTGACAAAAGATGGAGAAGTTGTAGTGATTCATGATGAATTAATTGATAGAACAATGACCGGTAGTGGACTGGTTGGAGATCATACCCTGCAGGAATTAAAAGAAATGAGTGCCGGAGAGTTTTATAGTGCAGATTTTAAAGAAGAAAAAATTCCAACCTTGAGAGAAGTACTGGAAGTTGTAAAAGAATTAGAAATTATTAATATTGAGCTAAAAAATTATTTGCCTTACCCGAAATTGGAAGAAAAGGTACTGGAGTTGGTGGATGAATTTGAAATTAGAGAGAAAGTTATTATTTCTTCTTTCAATCATTATAGTCTGCAGAAAGTTAAAAGGATGCAGCCGGAAATTAAAACTGGAGCTTTACTGATGGCAAAAATGATAAACCCATCTGATTATGCATTTAAAAGAGGTTTTGATGCTTTACATCTTCATTTTTTGACTGCTGACCAGGAAATAATAAATAAGTCTCATTTTATGGGGATGCAGGTTAATGTTTATACTGTTAATTTTCCAGAATCGGTGGTAGAATTATTGGCAAAAGAAGTGGATATGATTATTACTGATGACCTTGAGATGGCTCTGGATTTAAGAGATTAATAAATTGGATTCAAGTTTCTAGATTTATATTAGTTGAGAAATTCACTTCAATCAAGGTTTATATTATATTTAGAAAAGTTGATTTACAAAAATTTATATATTATAATTACGGTATAAGAATATAAATTTATTATAAACTTGCCAAACTTATTTTTTGAATAAAAATTTAAGAGAGGTGAAATTTATGTTAAGAAAAATGAAAGATCTTAAAGGGTATACTATTCATGGTAATGAAGAAGATCTTGGAGAAGTAGAAGATTTTTACTTTGATCAGGAGCGCTTTGTAATGAGATATGTAGTTATTGATACTGGTAACTGGCTCAAGCACGAGCAAACTTTGATTTCTCCAGAAGCATTTGAAGAAATAAATTATAAAACTAAAGAAATCTTTGTTAATCTAAATTCTGAAAAATTGAAAGAGGGTCCAAGTATCAAAAAGAATAAACCTATTTCCAGAGAAATTGAGGAGAAACTGGTAAAACATTTTGAATGGCCAATTTACTGGACAAGCCCTTACCCTTCCAGTGGCCCTGCAGTTCAGCCTGGAAGTATGATTAGAGATAAAATATTCAATTATGAAGAGTCTGCTGCAGAACAAAAACAGACTGGAAAAGGGGATCTAGAATCAAACCTGCGTAGTTTTAATGAAGTCAGAGGCTATCACATCCAGGCAGAAGACAAAGAATTTGGACATCTGGAAGATTTATTTGTGGATGAGGAAGATTGGGCAATTCGTTACCTCTTAATTGATACGCGTAATATTTTACCGGGTAAGGATGTATTAATTGCACCTGAGTGGTTAGAGCTTATAAGCTGGAATGAGGAAAAAATATTTGTCAATAAAACAAAAGAAGAGATAAAAAGTGCTCCCGAATATAGAGAAGAAAAAACAGATTATTTAGTCCATCGTGATTATGAAGAAAAACTGTACGATCATTATGATGAAATTAAATACTGGCAGCAGTAAATTTGATTATCAATTTAGAATTATGGAAACTATTAAGAGACAGGTGGTGAATTAATTGGAGCAGGATTTTCTTGATAGTATGAGGCAGATTATAAAAGAAGAGATTTCTCCCCTGGATGAGAAACTAGACAAAAATACCGAGGCAATATTCTCTATAGAAGCCAGGGTAGATGAGAACACAGAGGCAATAGCCTCTATAGGAACCAAGGTAGATGAGAACACAGAGGCAATATCTGCTATAGCTACAAAGGTTGATGAAAATACCGGAGGATTAAATTCTGTGTGTCGACAGCTTGAAGAAAATATTCTTATTTTAAAAGCATTAGAAGAAAATAAAGATTATAGGAATAATCAAATGGACAAATTGATTAATGATGTGGCTGAAATTCAGGGAAGTATTAAACATCTTGAAGAGTCATTTAATAATCACAGCCACGAAGTAAAAACTGAAATTGGCAAAGTTAAAGTAAGTTAAAACTCATGAGCCCTTAGTTGGGCTCTTTTTTTTGAGTTTACGTACCAGAGTTTACGTACCAGGTACAAAACGGGTGTTTTGTACCTGGTTAAAGTTCATATATTCACAATTTAATGGTAAATTGATTTTAAATTTAACTTTAATTCAGTAATGATTATTGCTATAATAGAAGGACAGCTCCTAAACATATATTCACTTTTTAAAAATGTCATAAATTTTACTGAAATTATTTTTAAATAAGAGTATAATTAATATGATTATGATAGCAAAGATTTAGTAAAGAATTTTAAAGTTCTGTTTAATTATTAATTAATAAATTAGGAGGGGATAGTTAGTGAAGGATGGACAGTTTAAATTAAAGGCCCCTTTTGAACCAAAAGGTGATCAGCCTGAGGCAATAGAAAAATTGGCTGCAGGAATAAGAAAAGGACATCGCCACCAGACATTACTTGGTGCTACTGGGACAGGGAAGACTTTTACCATGGCCAAACTGGTAGAAGAGGTCAATAAACCAACTCTGGTTATTGCCCATAATAAAACTCTGGCAGCTCAGCTGACCAGTGAATTTAAGGAGTTTTTTCCGGATAATGCTGTTGAATATTTTGTCAGCTATTATGATTATTATCAGCCTGAAGCCTATGTACCTCAGACTGATACCTATATAGAAAAAGATGCTTCTGTCAATGATGAGATTGAAAAATTAAGACTATCTGCAACAACTTCACTTTTTGAAAGAAGAGATGTGCTGATTGTAGCCAGTGTATCATGTATTTATGGACTGGGTTCTCCTGATGATTATTTAAATTTATCTCTGGATCTTAAAGTTGGCAGGATAATGGACCGCAAAGAGATTACTCGTAGCCTCACTTTTATGCAGTACAGCCGTAACGATATGGATACATCCCGCGGCCATTTTAGAGTTAAGGGAGATGTAATAGACATTTTTCCTGCTTATAGAGATATTGCAATTAGGGTTGAACTTTTTGGAGATGAAATTGATAGAGTTACTCGGATTAATACTGTGACCGGTGAGGTTGAGGCTGAAATAGATGAGATGACAATTTATCCGGCAAGTCACTTTGTTACTCCGGAAGCTAAGGTTGAAAGAGCAATAAAAACTATTAAGGCTGAGCTGGAGAAGCGTTTAAAAGAACTGCGGGCAGAAAACCGTCTGGTTGAGGCTCAGCGCCTGGAACAGCGGACTCGTTATGATTTAGAGATGCTGGAGCAGATGGGATTTTGTTCTGGAATTGAAAACTATGCCCGCCATCTGGCAGGACGAGAACCAGGTTCCAGACCGATGGCTCTTCTGGATTATTTTCCAGATGATTTTATGGTGATTATAGATGAGTCACATATGACAGTTCCCCAGATTGGTGGAATGTTTGCTGGAGACCGCTCCCGCAAAGAAAAGTTGGTGGAATATGGATTTCGGCTTCCCTCTGCCCTGGATAACAGGCCGCTTAATTTTGAAGAATTTGAACAGGTTGTGCCTCAGGCGGTTTATGTTTCTGCAACTCCTGGTCCTTATGAGCGGGAGCACAGTCAGCAGATAGTTGAGCAGATTATCCGTCCGACCGGACTTGTTGATCCGGAAATTGATGTCCGGCCGACAAAGAGTCAGATTGATGACCTGCTGGAAGAAATTCGACAGGTTGTAGGAGATGGTGAGCGAGTTCTGGTTACAACTCTGACTAAAAAAATGTCAGAGGATCTGACTGAATATCTGGCTGAAGCCGGAATTAGAGTCCGCTATCTTCATTCTGATATTGATACAATTGAGCGTTCAGAAATTATTCGTGATCTCCGACTGGGAGAATTTGATGTCCTGGTAGGAATTAACCTTTTAAGAGAGGGACTTGATTTACCCGAGGTTTCTCGAGTTGCAATTTTAGATGCTGATAAAGAAGGGTTTCTGCGTTCACAGAGGGCACTGATTCAGACAATTGGTCGTGCTGCCCGTAATGTTGGTGGTAAGGTAATTATGTATGCCGATAAAATTACTGATTCGATGAAAACTGCCATTGATGAGACTGAAAGAAGAAGGGAAATTCAGATTCAGCATAATAAGGATAATAATATTACTCCGGAGACAATTATCAAGCCAGTAAGAGATGTTGTAAAGCCAGTTGAGATGGTAGTTTCCGAAGATAAAAGCCGCTATTATGACAAAAGTCAGGATAATCAAGATGCTGATGATAATACTCAAAATTATGATAATATGACACGCAAAGAGATTCAGCATTTAATAATAGATCTAGAAGATGAAATGGAATCAGCAGCAGATAACTTAGAATTTGAGATTGCTGCTCAGATTAGAGACGAAATAGAAGAATTAGAATCAAAATTGGAAGAATAATAATAAATATTTTAGGTACCAGGTACCTAAAACGATTTCTTGTACCTGGTACCTATTAAATAAAGAGGTGTAATTTTAATGGGATTAGAACGTTTAATAGTAAAGGGTGCTGAAGAGCACAACCTTAAAAAAGTAGATATCGATATACCGCGAGATAAACTGATTGTAATTACAGGTTTAAGTGGTTCCGGTAAGTCTTCACTGGCATTTGACACCATTTATGCAGAAGGCCAGCGCCGGTATGTAGAATCACTTTCTGCTTATGCCCGCCAGTTTCTGGGCCAGATGGAAAAACCCAAGGTGGAATATATAGAAGGTCTTTCTCCTGCAATTTCAATTGATCAAAAAACAACCAGCCGTAATCCGCGTTCAACTGTAGGTACGGTAACCGAAATTCATGATTATCTGCGTCTGCTCTACGCCAGAGTAGGGATTCCACACTGCCCTATCTGTGGTAAGGAAATTAAATCTCAGACAGTTGATGAGATTGTGGATCAGGTACTGGAGCTGCCGGAGAGGACTAAAATCCAGATTCTGGCACCAATTGTTCGCGGCCGTAAAGGTGAGCATGAGCGCACTTTTCTGCAGGCTCAGAGAGATGGTTTTGTCAGAGCCCGCGTCGATGGTGAGACAATTCTTTTAGAAGAAGCAGAAAAGCTGGATAAGAATTTTAAACATGATATAGAAATTATTGTTGATCGTCTGGTAGTTAAAGATGGGATTAGAGAGCGTCTGGCTGATTCTGTAGAAACTGCTCTTAAATATGCTGAAGGTCTGGTAATGATTGATCAGATAGATGGTAAAACAACAACTTACAGCGAAAAATTTGCCTGTCCTGAGCATAATATTAGTCTGGAAGAAATGTCACCTCGGATGTTTTCCTTTAACTCACCCTATGGGGCCTGTGATAACTGTGATGGACTGGGAGTAAAAAAAGAGTTTGATCCTGATTTAATACTGGATAAAGAAAAATCGATAGCTGATGGAGGAATTATACCCTGGGCCAGCTCATCCAGCCGCTACTATCCGGCTCTTTTAGAGGCAATGGCAGAGGAGTATGACTTCAGCCTGGAGATAAAAATTGAGAATCTTGATGATCAGATTTTAGAAAAATTACTCTATGGTGATAACAAGAAAATTACTTTTCCCTATACAAATCGCTATGGTAAAACGAGAGACCATACCACCAGGTTTAAGGGAATAACAGGTTATTTAACGGAAAGAATGGATAAATCTGATAGTCCAGGGACACATAAGAGGATGGAAAGATATATGAATGAGATTCCATGTCATGTCTGTCATGGTCAGCGTCTCAAACCAGAAGTGCTGGCAGTAACAGTTGGTGGAATTTCTATTGCTAAATTTAGCTCCTTTACAATTAAAGAAGCCCACGAATTTATTGAAGGAGTAGAGTTGGATGACCGCCGCGCCAGGATTGGTAAGGAAATTTTGAAAGAAGTAAGAGAAAGACTGCGCTTTTTACTGGACGTTGGACTTGATTATTTAAGCCTGGACCGTTCTGCTGGTACACTTTCAGGTGGTGAGGCCCAGCGGATTAGATTAGCAACTCAGATTGGCTCAGGTTTAATGGGTGTCTTATATATTTTAGATGAGCCGAGCATTGGCCTGCATCAGAGAGATAACAACCGCCTGATCAGTACCTTAGAGCATATCAGGGATTTAGGAAATACTGTAATCGTGGTTGAACATGATGAAGATACAATTAGGTCTGCTGATTATATTATTGATATGGGACCTGGAGCTGGAAAACACGGTGGAGAAATTGTAGCTGAGGGATCTCTGGCTGATATTATAGAGGAAGAGCGTTCACTTACCGGACAGTATTTATCAGGGAAAAAGAAGATTCAGGTACCTGCAGACAGGTATCCGGCTGGAGAAAAGTGGCTCAGTATCAAAGGTGCCAGGCAGCATAATCTAAAAAGTATAGATGTGGACTTTCCTTTAGGCACCTTTACCTGTGTGACCGGAGTTTCCGGTTCAGGAAAAAGTACTCTGATTAATAATACTCTTAAGAGAAAAATGATGCGGGAACTTCACGATTCAACTCTGCATCCGGGTGAGCATGATGAAGTCCAGGGAATGGATCAGATTGATAAAGTAATCAATATTGATCAGTCACCAATTGGCAGAACTCCTCGCTCTAATGCTGTAACTTATACAAAAGTTTTTAATTATATCAGAGATGTTTTTGCCAGTACCCCGGAGGCTAAACAGCGCGGATATGAAATTGGACGCTTCAGCTTCAATGTTAAAGGCGGCCGCTGTGAAGCCTGTAAGGGACAGGGAATTGAAGAAATAGAGATGCACTTTTTACCTGATGTTTATGTCCCCTGTGATGTCTGTAATGGTAAACGATATAACCGCGAAACCTTAGAAATTAAATATAAAGGTAAAACTATTGCTGATGTTCTGGATATGACAGTGGAAGAGGCTGTCGAGTTTTTTGAAAATATCGAACCAATTCGTCGTCGGCTGCAGACACTTTATGATGTTGGTCTCGGTTATATAAGACTTGGTCAGCCAGCTACTACATTTTCCGGTGGTGAAGCACAGCGAATTAAAATTTCCAAAGAGCTTGGAAAAAGAAGTACAGGAGAAACCCTTTATTTGCTTGATGAGCCGACAACTGGACTCCATTTTGCTGATATAAAAAAATTGCTGGAAGTTCTACACCGTCTGCGCGAAGACGGCAATACAGTAATTGTGATTGAGCACAATCTGGATGTAATTAAATCAGCAGATTATCTAATTGATTTAGGACCAGAAGGAGGAGAAAAAGGTGGAGAAGTTGTAGCCATCGGTACCCCGGAAGAAGTAGCTCAAAATGAAAATTCATATACCGGTAAATTTTTAAAAGAGGTGCTGTAAAGTTAAAACGTTAGGTACCAAAACGTTAGGTACCAAAATGTTAGGTACCAGGTACAAATGGGCCCATTTGTACCTGGTACAGAAGAATAAATTCACAAGTTTAAATTAGACCTTCCATTATATGGATAAATATGATATAATAATATTACTTTAAATCCAATAAATGGAAGGAGATATCAATATGCCAAGAAAAAATCGTGTCTGGTATCCAGGAGCTATTTATCATATTGTCAGTAGGGGTAATCGACAGGGTCACCTATTTAGAGATAATCGAGACTATACTTTTTATTTAGAAATACTAAAGAAAATAAAAGAGGAATGTAATTATTCATTACTGAGTTATTGTTTGATGACAAACCATATTCACTTACAAATTAAAACTGAGAAAGATCCAATTTGGAAGATTATGCATCGAATTAATCTATTCTACGCAAGATATTTTAATTATAAATATGATTTAAAGGGGCATGTGTTCCAGGGGCGATATCATTCAAAGGTTATTGAAGATAATTTTTATAATATTGGTGTCAGTAGATATATTCATTTAAATCCAGTTGAAGCCTCCATTGTTGAAAATGCAGATGAATATAATAGGAGTAGTTATCCGATTTATTTAGCACAAAAAGATAGTGAGTTGGTAGAAACTGATCATATTTTAAACTTCTTTGAAAATAATTGTAATTTATATAAGAAATTTGTTGAATCAAATGAAATTAATAAGGAGTTAGATAAAGAAATAAAACTTGAAATAGACTTGTGATTAATTTTACTTGTACCAGGTACAAAAAGGCCTTTTTGTACCTGGTACCTATAAGTGATATAATTAGAATATAATTTTAAATGGAGGTGCAGAAATTGGAGATATCTAATAGAATCAAAGAAATGTTTCAATCAAAAACTGCTGCATTTATTATGGCGGCAGCCATAATTTTGATTGCCATACTGGCCAGGCAGGAAGTCATAGAACCACTCATTATTTTATTTGTAATCTACTGCAGCTTGAGCTTTGCAAAAAAAGGTGCAGTTTATTCAACTATCTTTGCAATTTCTGTACTTGCAATTCAGGATCTATATAAGCTTAATATAGATCTTTACCAGTATTTAATTGAAGTATCTGTAATAATTATCGCAGCATTTTATATTTATAAAAGCACCTCCAGTGTCAAAAAATTAAATTTTGAACTCAGAGAACGGGTTAAAGAGCTGACAGGGCTTTATAGGATTTCCGAAGCAGCTGAAAGTTCAAAGACTGATCTGGATCAGATATTAAATGAAGTTGTTCAGGGAATTCCACCATCTTACCAGTTTCCGGAAGACTGTGAGGCAAGAATTATCTATCAGGGAAATGAATATCAGACTTCTAATTTTAGAGAAACAGAATGGAGCCAGCAGCTTCCCCTGAAAATTAATAATAAAGAGGCAGGAAAAATTGAGGTTGTTTATTTAGAACAACACCCAGTGCAGGATCAGGGAACTGTATTTTTAAAAGAAGAATTTGATTTACTTAATTCAATCACAGCTAAAATTACCAATATTCTAAAAAATTTAGAACAGGAAAAAGAAATAAAAGAACAGCGCCGCTTTCTTTCTATAACACTTAATTCTATTGGTGATGGACTAATTGTAACAGACAAAAAAGGTCGGGTTAAAAGATTGAACAGTATTGCTGAAGATCTAACCGGCTGGACTATAGATGAGGCCAAAAATAGAGATATCAGAGAAATCTTTAATATTGTTAACTCAAAGACTGGAATTGAAGTAAAAAATCCGGTTGAAAAAGTTTTAAAACATGGCAAAATTGTTGGTCTGGCAAATCATACAAAACTGATAGCCAGAGATGGTAGTGAATATCATATTGCAGATAGTGCTGCTCCCATTAAAACTGACGAGGGAAATGTTCACGGAACTGTGATGGTTTTTAGAGATGTCAGTAAAAATTATCAGATGCGAGAAATAATAAGGCAGAGAGAGAAGATGTTCTCTACAGCTATCAGTGAAGCCCCATTTCCAATTATGATTCGTTCAGATGATGGGGAGGTTATAACTGTCAACAGCAGTTGGGAGAATATTAGCGGCTATAAAAAGGAAGAAATTCCTGATATAGAAAGCTGGATTAATAAGGCTTATCGGGGTAGGAAGACTGAAATGGAAGGAATTATTAAAGAGGCTTTTTCACATAACAGGGAAAAAGCTGGTGATTTTGAGATTCAGACTAAAAATGGGGAAAAAAGAATCTGGGAATTTGGTACGGCTCCTCTTGGAACTGATGAAAAAGGACGTAAACTTTTAATTAGTACTGCTGTAGATATTACCCGCCGAAAAAAAGCAGAGGCTGAGTTGAAAAAATTAAATAAAATTTATAGGACTTTAAGTATGGTTAACCAGCTGATTGTTCGAGAAAATTCTCTCAACAATTTGCTGCAGGAGGCAGCCCAGATAACCTCTGAGTATGGAAAATATCAAAATATCTGGATTGGAAAAATTAATTCGAGTCATGAAAAAATTAAAATACTGACAACTATCGAAAATAACTGCAGCTATATCAAAAAAGGGGACAGTCACGATTTAAAGCTGGAAAATCAAGTTTTGAATTTTAAAGAAGAATTAATTGACCAGGGAAAAGACTGTTTAGTTATCAACAGCTCTCAAAATTTAAATGAACTGGAATTGCTGCCGGATAATCACTGCGGCTCCAGGGCCTTTTTTCTACTTAGAGCTCTTGGTAAACCCTGGGGTGTTTTTTCTTTCTGCACAGCTGAAGAAAATTATTTTGATGAAATGGAAATTGAATTATTAAAGGAACTGACTGGTGATATTTCACTGGGGATTGAAAAGATTATAAATGAGCAGAGACGGCAGGAGTCGGAAAGAAAATTAAAAATAAGTGAAAAGAGATACAGACAGTTATTTGAAAACTCTCCGGTTGGAATTTTCAAAACTACTTCTGATGGTAGAGTACAGATGATTAACCCCCATCTTGCTAAAATTTTGGGATTTGATTCAGTTGAGGAAACCATAATGCACTATAATCATCTGGGCCAGGAATTATATGTTAATCCAGAACGGCGCCAACAATTTATCAGCCAGATAAAAGAAGCAGGAATGGTCAATAATTTTGTCTATCAGGCCTATGATAAAAACAAAAATATTTTGTGGCTGGAGATGAATGCCCGGGTCAGCAAAGAAAAGCAAGATGGAAGCTTTGTGATTGAAGGATTTAGCTGGGATATTACAGAACGTAGAGAAAGTGAAGAAAAAATTAAATATCTTGGATTTCATGATAAACTGACTGGATTATATAATCGAGCTTTTCTGGAAGAAGAAATAACAAGGGTGGACACTCCCCGCCAGCAGCCAATCAGTATAATTATGGGAGATCTAAATAATTTAAAACTGATTAATGATACCTACGGACATCAGGTTGGAGATCAGCTGATTAAAAGCGCAGCCGAGATGATCAATAATTCCTGTCGGGATGAAGATATAATTGCCCGCTGGGGTGGAGATGAATTTGTGGTACTGCTTCCTCAGACTACTGTAAGGGAAAGTGAAGTAATTATTAAAAGGATTAATCAGCAGATAGAGCAGGAAGAGGGAGAACTCGCAGTTTCGATTTCACTGGGAACAGCTTCCAAAACAGACACGGATCAGGATTTGATGTCTCTCTTAAGTAAGGCTGAGGACAGAATGTATAAAAATAAAATTTCCAGTCGAAAAAGTGCCCGCAGTAATGTGCTTTCAGCATTTTTGACTTCTTTAAAAGAAAAGAGTTCAGAAACTGAAGAACATGTCCAGCGGATGAGTAAAATGGCAAAAAGATTTGGCGAAAAAGTTGGACTATCAAATTCGGAACACGATAGACTTTATCTTCTGACTCAAATGCATGATATCGGCAAAATTGCAGTCTCGGAAGAAATTTTAAATAAACCAGGTAAATTAAATGAAAAAGAGTGGGAAATAATAAAAAAGCATACCGAAACCGGCTTTAGAATTACTTCTAATCTCGAAGATTTTGCTCATATCTCACACGAGATTCTACATCACCATGAGCGCTGGGATGGCTCCGGTTATCCAGAAAGTCTGGCTGGGAAAGATATACCACTTCTCTCAAGAATGTTGACCATTATTGATTCTTATGATGTAATGATCAGCGGCCGACCTTATAAAGAGGCAGTGACTGAAAAAGAAGCAGCAGCAGAACTTAGACGCTGTGCAAATAGTCAGTTTGATCCGGAGTTAGTGGATAAATTTATTGAAAGCTTATAAAAATTATTGGTACCAGGTACAAATCGATCGATTTGTACCTGGTACAGAAGAAATAAATCACAAACAAAAGGTGATAGAAAATGACAGACAATGAAAATAGAAAAGAACACATCGAAGCTCAGCTGAAGGAGCTGCCCCGCCAGCCCGGTGTTTATCTGATGAAAGATGAAACGGGTATGATTATTTATGTGGGCAAGGCAAAATCTCTCCGCAGCCGGGTAAGATCATATTTTCGTAAAAATGATCAGACATATAAAACCAGAATGCTGGTTAAATATATAGATGATTTTGATTATATAATGACTGATACAGAGGTAGAAGCCTATATTTTAGAGGCTAATTTGATAAAAAAACATCAGCCAAAATTTAATATTCGCCTCAAAGATGATAAATCTTATCCCTATATAAAAGTAACTAAAAATGTTGATTTCCCTAGAGTTTTTAAAACCAGGATTGTAAAAAATGATGGAGCAAAATATTTTGGCCCTTTTGCTGATGTTGATGCTATTTATAAAACTCTTGATGTAATCAAGGATATTTTTAAACTTAGAAGCTGCAAAAAGGAATTGAAGACAGATGATCCTGAGGACCGCCCCTGCCTGAATTATCATATTGATAAATGTCTGGGTCCCTGTATAGGTGCAGTCAGTAAAGAGGATTATCATGAATTAATTGATCAGGTCTGTTTATTTCTTTCCGGACGACAGGTAGAATTAAAAAAACAGGTGGAAGAGAAAATGAAAGAAGCAGCAGCAGAAAGAAATTTTGAAAAAGCTGCTCGTTTTCGTGATGCTTTAGAGGCATTTGAAAAATTGAGCGAAAGCCAGAAGGTAATGACAGATAAAAATATTGATCAGGATGTAGTGGCTTTAGTTCAGGGTAAGGAAGATAATGCCTGTGCTCAGCTGCTGCTGGTTCGTAATGGCCGTTTGATTGGACAGGAGTATTTTATTCTTCAGGGAACAGAAGCAGAGAGTGCAGCTGAAACTATGGCTTCATTTTTACAGCAGTACTATGAGCAGGCAGCTGGAATTCCAGATGAACTATTATTAAATACCAAAATCAATTATCAGGAACTACTTTCCGAAAGACTGGCTGCTATAAAAGGTAAAAAAGTCAGCATCCAGTATCCGCAAAAGGGAGATAAAAAGAAGATGCTGGAGATGGCCGAGCGTAATGCAGAGCAAAATCTTAAGAAAGAAGATATCCGCAGCAAATAT
This sequence comes from Halanaerobium sp., assembly GCA_041694515.1. Classification (GTDB taxonomy): domain Bacteria; phylum Bacillota; class Halanaerobiia; order Halanaerobiales; family Halanaerobiaceae; genus Halanaerobium. Next base: position 1,832 of record JASMSZ010000072.1, on the reverse strand, counting down.
GAAGAACAGCGAACTTCCGGTGCCGTAGAAAAGCTGGGAGAAATTCTGAAAATGGAAAATGATCCCTATCATATTGAAGGCTTTGATATTTCTAACATTCAGGGAACTGACACTGTTGCTTCAATGGTGGTATTTAAAAATGGACGTCCTTCCAAACAGGATTATCGCCGCTTTAAAATTAAGACTGTAGAGGGGCCAGATGATTTTTCCAGTATGAAAGAGGTCGTTGAGCGCCGTTATGCCCGCCTGCTGCGTGAAGATAGAAAACTGCCAGATTTGATTTTGATTGATGGTGGGAAGGGACAGCTTGGTGCAGCCTATGAAATTTTAGAGCTTTTAGGAATAGAAGATCTGCCGATTATTGGTCTGGCCAAAAAAGAGGAAGAAATTTTTCGACCGGGAGAAAGTGAACCAATAGCTCTCCCTCATCATACTCCAACCCTGCAGCTGCTGCAGCGGGTGAGGGATGAAGCTCACCGTTTTGCAGTTAGCTATCACCGCAAGCTTAGATCACGCCGGCTGACTCATTCAATGTTAGATGAGATTCCTGGGGTGGGGGAGACACGTCGAAACGCTCTGCTCCAGCACTTTGGCTCCCTGGCCAGGATTAGAGAAGCTAAAATCTGGCAGCTAAAAGAGGTTGATGGAGTCAGCGGTAAAACTGCGCGTAAGATCTATGATTATTTAAGAGAAAATATGAGAGCTTATTAACTTAAATTAAAATTGAGGTGAAAATTATGGCTTCAGAAAAATCTATTGATAAAGACTCCACCGGAAACAATTTAGTTAATAAAATAAAGGGAAAAATAGTTGAATTAGATATTTTCCAGGATATCGAGCTGGCAATTCTATTTGGTTCACGGGCTCGGGAAAATTATAATTCGAAAAGTGATGTAGACTTAGCATTTTTATTGAAGTCCAATATTTTTGAAAAAATTAATGTTATAAATTTAAGGATTGATTTATCTAATTGTTTTTCTGAACTAATCGGAATAGAAACTGATATAATAATTTTGAACTCTGCTAAACCATTATTAAAATTTCAGGTTTTAAAGTATGGAAAAGTGCTTTATGTAAATGATAAATTTTCTTATGGAGCATATTTTTCTAAGAGTTTAAGGGAATACTTTGACTTTAAATATTACAAGAAATATCATTATCAAAAAATGAGAGAGAGGCTATCATAGTAAGTTCAAAAAGATAATATATTTTCAAAATGGGATGGGGTGGTATTAATGGTAGATAGAGATATTGTTTTAAATAGAATCAAACATTTAGAGGATAATATTAATTATCTAAAAAAAATTGAAAAGTATGATCAAAAAACTTTTAGTAAAGATCCGGATATATATTATAGATTTGAGCGCTCGCTTCATCTTGCTGTTGAAGCAGTTTTGGATCTCGGGAATCATCTAATTGCTGATCAAAATTTAGAGACTCCAGATTCTAATCGCGATATTTTTAGAATTCTTTTCAAAAATAAAATTATAGATAATGATCTAAAAGAAAGCTTAATTAAGATGGCTGGTTTTAGAAATATACTCGTTCATGATTATTTAGATTTAGATCGGGAGCTTGAATATGTGATAATTAAAAACAATATAGATGATATTAAGGAATTTATGAAGGTTGTTTTAAAATATTTATAAATTTTTTGGATTTTTGCAGGAACTTTTGTTCCGATGTTGAATATGTAATATAGAGCATCTGATATATCACAGAAAATTAGGAAGTGTTATGATGGTTATAAATAAAAAAAGTCTGACAGATCAGGTATATACTATGATAAAAGAAAAAATATTGAGCAGAGACGTTGAACTGGGGGAACAGTT
>JASMSZ010000071.1:0-42259 GCA_041694515.1 Halanaerobium sp. | reverse complement strand
TCACTGGCATCCAATTCCTGATCCATCTTTTCTATTGCTTGATCGATATTTAATTTAGAGCGGTAGAGAGTTTTATAGGCTTTTTTAATTTCTCTCCGCATATCAGGACTAACCCCGTTACGTCTTAAACCAACAACATTAATCCCATTAACTCCAGCCGGATGTCCATCAACTAAAATATAGGGGGGTACATCCTTTACTACCTTAGAATGGGCGCCAACCATACTCATCTTACCGATGCGTACAAATTGGTGTACTCCAACCATACCGGCAATTACAGTATAATCTTCAATAACTACATGACCGGCCAGGTTTGTTGCATTTGACATCACAATATGACTGCCCAACTGACAGTCGTGTGCTACATGACAGTAAGCCATAATTAAATTATCATTTCCAATTCTTGTCTCCCCTCCGCCTTCAGCAGTCCCCCGGTGAATAGTAGCATTTTCTCTTATTGTATTATTATCTCCAATAAAAAGATAACTTTTTTCGCCATCAAACTTTAAATCTTGAGGCTCAAAGCCTATAGAAGCCCCGTGAAAAATCTCATTATTTTTACCTATTTGAGTCCAACCTTTAACCACTACATGTGGTCCGATTACTGTGCCTTCCCCAATTTCGACATTTTCGCCGATAATAGCATAAGGACCAATTTCAACATTTTTACCTATTTTGGCTCCAGGAGCAACAATTGCAGTATCGTGAATATTGCTCATGTGGAGCACCTTTCCCTTTTTCTCTGCTGCCAAGACTATCATTCCCCTTCCCAAATTATCAATTTATTTCTCCTCAAAAGTAAACATCATTTCTGCTTCTGCAGCAAGATTATCGCCCACATAAGCTTCTCCTCTAACCTTAGAAATTCTCTTGCGTAATCTCACCATTTCCACTTTGATTCTTAACTGATCACCTGGTTTAACAGGTGTTCTAAACTTTGCTTTATCAATACCTGTTAAAATTGGAAGTTTATTTTCCATCTCTTCAAAACTATAATAAATTAAAACACCTGCTACCTGAGCCATTGCTTCTACAATCAAAACCCCCGGCATGATTGGATGCTCAGGATAGTGACCTAAGAAAAACTCCTCATTTATTGTTACATTTTTTATCCCAACAATCGATTCCTTTTTATGTACTTCTTCTATTCTATCTACTAATAATAAAGGATAGCGATGGGGTAAAATTGACCTGATTACACTAATATCAATGATCTCATTTAACTTACTCAAATTAATTTTCCTCCTCAATCATTTTTGCTCTGATCTTCTCCGCCAGTTTGACATGGAGCCTGTGTCCGGATTTAATAGCTATAATATGCCCCATTATTCTGCCATTTAAAAACATATCACCAATAACATCAAGAATTTTATGTCTTACAAACTCATTTTTAAATCTAAGTGGATTAACTGTCTTGTTTTCTTCAATTAAAACAGCATTCTCCAGACTGCCTCCCAGAGCCAGACCCCGTTTGTGCAGCTTCTTCACCTCTTTAGCAAAACCAAAGGTTCTGGCCTTTGCAATTTCTTCTCCAAAATCTATTTTTTCAGCATCGAACTCAAAATAACTGCTTCCGATTACTGGATGTTGATAATCCAGGGTATAGGAAATCTTAAACCCAGGATATGGTAAAATAGTAATATATGAATCATTCTGACGAACATATATCGGAGCTTCAACTTTAAAAACTTTTCTCTTCTGCTGCTGTTCTTTAAAACCGCTGTCCAGAATCCGTTGATAATAGGGATAGGCACTACCATCAATAACCGGAATCTCCGGGCCAGAAACTTCAACTTCTAAATTATCTATTCCGCTGCCCCAGATAGCTGCCATTAAATGCTCAACTGTACTCACTTTAACTTCTTTAATTTCTCTGCTGCCAATAGTTGTATTTCTAACCAAATTAACCACTGACCCCGGCTCTGCCTTAAGTTTTATTTTTTTATCTAAATCAGAACGATAAAATATAATTCCTGTATCAGCAGGAGCTGCTTTTAGTCTAACTGCTGCATCTTTTCCTGAATGCAGGGCAGTACCCTCGATTAAAATCTCTTTTTTTAGTGTTTTTTGCTTTTCTTTTTCTATATACAAAATTGCCATCCTTTCATTAAAAGCCTTTCAATAGTTTATTATATATTTATTGACTTTATAATTCAAGGATTATTTATTTTCCAGTTCCGCCAATCTTTTTTCCAGCTGTTTTATTTTATCAATATATTTCGGGAGCCGTCTTAAATATGCCTGTTCTTTCAGGGCTCTGCGGTGAATTTGAGCCGGTGCACCTGAGATAAAATCACCCTCATTGGTGGAAGAAGTAACCATTGCTCTGGCTGCTGCAGTAGTATTGTCAGCCAATTTAATATGTCCCACCACTCCAGATTGTCCGCCCAGAGTCACTCTGCGGCCCAGTTTTGTGCTGCCGGCAATACCAGTTTGAGCAATTAAAAGTGATTCTTCGCCAACTTCAACATTATGTCCGATCTGGATTAAATTATCAAGTTTACTCCCCTGTCTGATAATTGTAGGTCCACTTGCTCCACGATCAATTGTGACATTAGACCCAATCTCAACTTCTGATTCAATAATTACATTTCCCTGCTGCGGGATTTTATGGTGACCATCTTTGTCGGTTGCATAGCCAAAACCATCAGAACCAATTACAGCACCGGATTGGATTATAACATCATCCCTGATTATTGTACCTCTTTCTATAATAACACCTGGATGTAATAAGCAGCTATCTCCAATCTCTACATCCGGTCCGATAATTACTCCTGGAGCCAGAATTGTATTGTCCCCAATTTCCACATTTTGGGCAATTACTACCCCGGGGTGAATAGAAATATTGTCCCCTTTTTTTACTGACTGATCAATTACAGCCTTAGCAGAAATCTTTCGATTCTCATACGGTCTGGGTGTTAATAAATCAGCAATCTGGGCGTAAACTCGCCTCGGATTATCTGTCAGCAAAAAACTTTTATTTTCTTTAGATTTTGAATCCAGCTGTTCAGTGATTTGATAACTGCTGACAATTACTGCAGCTTCAGAATTTAAGGCCTGAATTAAATATTCTTTCTGATCAGCAAAAGTAACTGAATTCTGATTACTTTCTTCTATCCCCCGGGCATTATCAATTGATATCTCTTTATCTCCTCTGATTTCCGAAGCTGTAATTTCTGCTAATTCCTGAAGCTGATAATTAAATTTTCGGTTATTTTCTATCAATTTTATATTATCCTCCTTAAAAACTACTACATTTATTTAAAATTATCATTAATATCAAATTTTATTTGTTTATCTGCTGTCAATTTTACCTATAGTTTTTATCTATCCTGGCCGCCAGTTCTTGAGTAATATCTTTACCACCCTGATAAATTGGCTGGTCAATTAAAATACTGCTGTAACTTTTTTCTGCTGCCAGTTCTGCAGACTCAGTTTTTAATATTTTCATTATTTTATCTTCTGCTTCCTCTAAAGAAACTTCATCTGCTGCTGGATCAGCTGAGCTCTCAGCTTTTATCTGGCTGAGATAATCGCTGGCGGCAGTTACCTGCTCTAAGTTAATAACCGCTGTTTCCTCCTCTTTTTCTAAAAATAGAGGTAGTATTAATGCCAGAATAATTATAAATACCGCAGCAGCTTTTCGATAATAATGCATCGCCATCAAATCCTCCCAAATTAGTAATACTTTTCTTGTGTGTTTTCTATCAATTGTTCCATTTCAGCCGACTTTTGTTCTTTTGCAGAAGCTAAATCACTTTTTATTTCTTTTCTGACTACAGCCAGCTCATTTTCTATTTTTCTTCTCTGCTCAGATAGAATTTGCCGATGCTCAGTTCTTATTTGTTCTCTATAAGCTGCGTACTGCTGATTAAAATTCATAATCAGCGTCCTGGTTCGGCTGGAAATAGACTCATTTAACTGCGAGTTTTTTTCGGCCGTCAGTGCTTCCTGTTCTGACTTCACTTTTTCCAGCTGCCGCTGATATTCCTTTTTTTCTTCTTCACTGCGAGCAATAAATTCAATTTTAAGTCTGAGATTAATCATCTTAAGATAATTATCCCTGATCTGCTCTTGATTAAAATCAGAATATTTATTTCTTATTTCCTGCCGCAGCTGCTGCAGTCTCTGAGAAAGTTCTGCCTCTAGCTCCTGCCGTTTTTCCTGCAGTAATCGTTCCGCTCTCTCGTCAAGTCTCCTTGTTTCAGCTTCTAGAGTCAGCATTCTTCCTTCCCTTAAACCATTCATTTTTTCTAAATGGTTGGCACTAATAACTGCCAGCATACTTTTTTTGCTCTGCTCCATCAGTTCAAAACTTCTCTTTCTTAATTCTTCCTGAAATCTCAATTTTTCAGCAGTTATTGCCGCCTCCATAGTTTGAGAGTCAAAATCAAACAAAACAGTTTGCTCTGAAAGATTCAGATCTCTTTTCTGGAAACTGTAAGTTGGATACCTCTCTCTCTGCTGGGGAGTAAACACATAGATAAAGAGAAAAGCAAAAATTAAAGCCAGTAAAATTGCAGTTAAAAACTTTAATGAGATAAAATGATAATCATGTTTATCCATTTTGCCCTTCTCCTTTCTATAATAAGGATTAAATACTAGTGGTTCAGATTTAATCCAGCCCTCTGCAAATACTTATCGAGAATAGAGCTTATAATTGCGAACTGGATTAATCTACTCATTTTTACCATTCTGATTTTATTTTTTTTAAAACATCATCTGTTAGATTATAACCACCATATAAAACCTGTTCTTCTTCCAGAACAAATTTTACCTTTTGTTCAGCAGCAGTCTCTATAATTATTTTTTCTACTTCTTCAGTAACTGAAGCTAAAAGCTCTGATTCCAAATTCTGCAGCTTCTGTTGATATTCGGCTAAGATTTCTTTTTGTTCAGTACCTGACAGTTCTTCTGCTTCTAATTCCAGCTGCTGCTGATATTCCGCTGCTTTTTGGTTTAAGGTTTGTTCAGCTGCAGTTCTCGCCGGGTGCTCTTCAAAAATCCGCTCCAGATTAACATAAGCAGCTTTATCAACAGATTCATCTTCTGTCAGCACTCCCAGCATGATTACTGCAGCCAGAATTGCTGTTAGTAAAAGCAAAACTGCAAATTGAAACTTACGGTCACTCCAATTCATCTTTTAATTCCTCCAGATGGTTTTAATTGTTATTAACTACAAATAATACCTTTTATTAAATGAAAGTTAAAAAGCTAGTTTTAAATAATAAGCTGATACTGGTTTTTAAAATGTATTGCCAATACTGAAATGCAGTCGACCCTCCTGATCTTCATCCCATCCGTAATCAAGGCGGAGCTGACCAACAGGTGTATTCATTCTCATCCCCAGACCATAACCATAATATAAGTCATTAAGACTAATACTGTCTCGATCTTCCCAGACATTACCGGCATCAGTAAATAAGACCCCGGTAAAACTCTCATTAAAAGGGATTCTGTATTCTACATTAAATAAAAGTAAATCATTATTAGGTGTCTTATCATCAAAGTCAGATTGTTCATATCCTCTCAGAGAATTTGAACCTCCCAGGTCATACTCTTCTCCTGCTAAAGGAGTACGGGGATCACTTAAACCAAGCTCCATTCTCACAGCCAGGGCATGATTTTTAAAACCAGGGAAATATCTTCTGCTGTCAAGCTGATATTTGGTAAAATCCATATTTCCACCTAAAAAGTCCCCGGCATACTCCACACTAAAATTATTAATTGAACCTGATGTGGGATGGAATCTACTATTTGATGTATCTCGACTAAATGATAGTGTAAGAGAACTAAGTTCAGTATCATAAATTGTCTCATCTTCAGTAATCCCGGCAACATTATCTGTTTCATTCCAGTATTCATTTGTATCTTCAGTTCTATATTTTAAAGAAGTTCTCCAATCTCTTGCCAGTGGACGGCCCAGAGTTATGCTTCCACCTTTACTTTTTTTAATATAATCCAAATCATTAGAAGTAGTTCTTTCGCTTTCGCGATCATAAACACTAAACCCAAATGAATAAATACTATCCATCAAATATGGTTCATAAAAGTTTAAAGAATAGGTTGTAGTATCTCCAAACTGCCACTTAACTCCAATATTTTGACCGTTTCCAAAAAGATTTTTTTCACTAACATCAATAAATCCTATCAAGCCGTCTGTAGAACTGTAACCGCCGCCAAAATTAAGGCGCCCAGTATTGCCTTCATCAAGATTAATTACCAGTTTAGCAAGATTATTCTCACTATCCACTCTCTCAAACTCCGGATTAATATTTTCGAAATATCCCAGGCGATGTAAATTCTGATAACCTTTCTGTATTTTTTTAATGTTTACTACATCTCCAGCTTCAATCGGCATTTCTCTTAAGATAACATCATTATCTGTTTTAGTATTACCCCTAATTTCAACAGACTCAAGCCGTCCGGGACTGATCTCAACTGTCAGTACACCTTCATCTGAAATATTTACATTTTTATATCTGGCTAAAATATAGCCGTCGTCCTGCATCTTTTCCTGGAAAGATTTTAAGTTTTGGTTCATCTTTTTAACATTTAGAACAGTTCCGGTTTGTAAATCAAGTGCATTTTTGACTGCTGCTGCTGTATATAATCCTTCATAACCGGAAAGTTCGATTCTTTTTAAAACAGGATTTTCAACAACTTCGAAAATAACATTTAAGCCGCCTTCAAAATTTTCAAAAACTATATTTACATCAGAAAAATAACCCAGATCAATAATCGACTGCATATCAGAACGCAGTGCTTCCTGATCTGTCTGATCACCAACTTCGGTTTGAACCGCATTTAAAATCTCAAAATCACTCACATAATCATTACCCTCTACCGTGATTTTAGTAATCTCATCAATTGGTATATTTTGTGCTCCAGCTGTGCTGTAAAAGCTCAGCAATAATGTTAGTATAAGAACTGCTGTCAATAAACCTTTTTTCATTTCCTTGGCCTCCTAAAATTCGATTTCTGTCTCTATACTAATTTGATATTCCTGATCACCAAAATAAGTACCTTTAAGAACAGTTGGTTCTGTCAATTTATATTGAAAAGATATTTCTCCTCCTCTTTCTTCCTGGTTAAAGTAATTTGCATACTCTAAATACAGTTTATCTGTAATATTTTTACCTAAATAAATTGTAAACTCTCTCTCTGTACCATACTGAAAAGCATCTATTTCTGCTCTGTCAAGTGAAAATATTGTTTCAAAATCAGACTCAAGATCAGATATTACACCGCGCTGCAAAAATGAATTTACAACCCGTATCAACTCCTGCCAGATAATATTTTGAATACCTATGTTTTCTCCGCCAATAATGGCAGAGCCTAAAGCTCCGCGGGTGGAAAGGAGATTTAAAATTTCATCTTCAGTAAGGTCAGAATCAGAACTCAAAGTGATTCTCATGCTGTCTGCAGGGCCACTTAGATTAATAATGATCTCATGTCCTCCTGCATAGGTAACCGCATTTACACTGAGATCCGGAATATCATTTTCATTAATAGGAGTAAAAACCGCTTCTGCATTTTCAAGTTTAAAGCGGGAATTATAATAGCTAAATCTACCTTGCTGACTGCGCAGACGCCCCTGCACTGCAAGCGGATCAGCCAGAGTGTTATCAAATTGCAGATTAAGACTTCCCGATGCTACAGTTATTTCCATATTTTCATTTTCCACAGTTACGTTTTCTCCCGGTCTAATATCTAAGTTAATTTTTGGTACAAAAGAGGCATCGGAATTACCTTCATTTTTTGGCCATTCAAAAGGAATCCCAATCACAAAATTGTGGGGAACTAAATCCCCCTCTAAAATTGGATTTGATAAAGCACCGGTAAAGTTCAGCTCTGCATCAAAGTTTCCTGCCAGCGACCCCTGTTCAAAATATAAGTTTTGTCCAGTTAAGGATAAACCCCAGAAGTTGTCTAAGTTCAAGAAATTTAGACTGCCGCCGACATTGAACTCACCCTCAGCAAAATGTCCACTTAGATTCTCGACCTCTGCACCTCCCTGATTGAGGTTGATTGATCCCTGTAAATTTTCTATCCGATGACTGAGACCGAGTTCTAAATATTCAGCTCCTATTTCCAGCTTTCCTTCTAGTGCTGGAGACTCAAGACTTCCTTCCGCCCTAAAAGATCCATCAATACTGCCGGAAGCAGAATAACTCTCTCCCAGGAAAGAAATCAAAAATCCTAGGGGAAGATTTTCAAGATTGGAACTTAAATCTAATTGGTCATCAGTCAGAGAATAGCTGCCGTCTAATGTCAGTTCTCCACCCTGTCTGAATTTTAGACTTTCTGAAACAGAAAATCTTCTATTGCTTTCCAGAATTATTTCTCCTTCTACCAGTTCCACGCTGTTGTTGTTAAGAGTTAGTTCGCGCAGCTGATGAGTTAACCTTAGCACTGGAGCCTGCAGGCTTCCTTCTATACTACCACTAAAATCTAATAAACTAGTTAATTTAAAATTGAAACCATACTGACTGGAATTAACATTAAGTGCCAGCCCTGAAGCTTCAAAGTTAAGTGCCATAATTTCGCTAACTGTACCACTTAAGGTCAGATTACCTGGACCTGTTTGAGCATCAGCATTAATATCCACCTGTGCCTGGTAATCTAATCCCTGAGAATTAAAATTTATAGAACCACCAAAAATCAAATCCTCTGATAGGGGATAAAAACCAGCAAACTGACGCATTAATTTTCGGGCTGGAACCTCCAGCAGCCGAAGTTCCAGCTCTGTTTTTATTTGACTACTTAAATCAAAAATTCTACCATTTAAATTATAACTGCCGGAATCAGCAGAGAAATTAAAATGATCAATTGAAATCACATTTTCATTTATATTATAGCTAAATGAGTTGTCATTAATCTCAAGACCCAGCTCAAAAAAACTCAACTCCTGAGAATCAAGTTTAAAATTAACAATTATATTTTCCAGCTTACCCCTGATATTCCCGCTCAAAGAAAGACTGCCATTTAGGTTGTCTGCAGCATACTGATACTCATTCAAATAATTAGCAGGTTGAAAGCCTTCCAACTGTAAATCTACATCAAATCCCTGGCTAAAATTAAATTTCCCGGCAGCAGTCAGCTGTACATTCTGCTGTTCAGCAATTAAATTATTAATTACAAAATCTCCATTTTCTCTACTAATTTCTGCCTGCAGCTTAGAAAATTCAATTTCCTGACCATCAAATTCCAGAATACTGTTATCTGCTTTTAAACTCAGGTTAAGTTTATACTCATTTACTTTGCCGCTAAAAGCCGCCTGAATTTGAACTTCCCCACTTAATGGTAGTTCCTGTCCGGCAAAAGCTGCTATATCCTGGAAATATAATTCCTGGCTATTTATATTAAGATTAAGCTCTGCTTCTCCCAGCCGGGAAAGGTTTTTAATCTCACCTGCAGCAGCAACCGAAGCCTGGGCAATTTCTGCCTGAAAATCATTTATCTTCAGATTATCATTTTCATAAACTGCAGAAAGCATCAGATCTTCTAAAAGATAATTATCATATTCTAATTGAGTCATATTTAATCTGATATTAACTGTAGGATTTGTAAAACTATCCAAAATTGAGCCTTCCAGGTAGTTAATATTCGGATTCAACTCAGTCAAAATTGAAGCCTCCTGATCTAAAAACTCATTTATAATTTCTGGCTCAAAATGGCGGGCTGCATAGCGAAGTTTTACTTTCCTGGCCTCTAAATCCAGCTCTCCCATTAGATCCAGACGGCCGTAATCAGAAACTACTTTAAAAGAATTGAGCAGCAGCTTATTATCTGTATACCAGAAAGAACTGTCTACTTCAAAATCCGCTCCTGGTACAGCTGTTTTAAAAGATAAATTTAAATCTCCATTTACTGATAACCCCTGTTCTGCACCATAAAGCCCGGCTGCATCAATTTTAAAATTCAGCCGCTCATCCCTGATTTTGCTGAGATATGAAAGATAATTATTATCTGCAAAAAAATCAAACTGGGCCAGATTAGAAATTAGAGCTTCGGAGAGGAGAAAGTTTTCCGCCTCTGCAGATAAAAGATAATTTTCTTTTTCAAAATTATAACTTCCTTTTAAAGCAAGCTGATTTTCTTCAGCCAGTGTAAACTGAGCTTTATTTAGAAAAAATTCTTCCTGATCAAGCAGAAAAGATATTTCTGCTGAATTTAAATCTATATATTCACTGCTTAAATCAGTCGCAGAAATTTCTGCAGCGGCAATTTCCAGCTGATTACTGGCTGCACTTAGCTTGAAGTTAAAATCAAAGATACCTTCATTTAAATAAGGAGCTAAAAATTGGTAGTCAAAATAAAAGTTTTCAGCATCTACTTTTAATTGATAATTTAATGACTGATCCAGATTCAGGCTGAAATTAACAGGTTTCTGATCTATAAAAATTCTATTCTCATTGAGAGCTAAACTCAGCTCAGGTCCTTCTGCCTGAATATTTAAAACCGGGGAGGATAAAGCTATCTTTTCTTTTTCTCCATCTGCATAGTTATAACTGCTCTGGAGGGCAAAATTATCAATAGCTAACTGACTTTGATAGCTGCTGATCCTATTATTGGCGAAGATAACATCTCCGCTCACAGAAGCCAATCCAGCAAGAGTTTTTAAATCAACCTCAAAATCCTGATAATTAAATTTACTAATCGGCAGATTAGCTGCAGCTGCTGCCAGATCAAAATCTGCAGCCGAGAAATAGAGATTAGCGTCAGTATTATTCCTGTTGAATTTTAAATCTAAATTACTGAGATTAAAATTGCTAAGCTCCAAACCATTTTCCAGCCGCAGCTGTCTGAGCTTTACACCAGCCGAAAGATTAAGTGTATAATTCTCAGTCCCCTCTGTTTCTAAACCAAGCTGAAGATCAGATAGTTCAAGCTGAAGAGCAGCTGTATTTAAAATCAAATTTGAATTTCTAATATTCACATTTAAGCCGGCAAAAAAATCAGGCAGACTGAGAGCAGATAAAAAGTCAGTATTACTCAAATTAGCTGCCATCTTCTTATCTGAAGCAGGCGGATTCTGATTTAAATTAATAAAATCTGACTGAACTTCAATCTCTGCCCCGATCAGTTCTATAAACTCAACCTTAACTATTTCTTCCTCATTAAAATTCAGGCTGTAATCGAGATTAAGACTTTCGGCTTTAAAAACACTTCCGCTCTCAGCAGTAAACTCAAAATTGTTGAGTCGGATCCGATTTAGAGGCCATAAAGAGACAGAGCTGAAAGAAATATTGCCTGAAAATCTTTCTTCCAGAAAAGCAATAATATCCTCTTCAAAGTATTGGGGTAAGCCTATCAGCAGACTTAAAAAATAAGCTGAGATAAGCAGTAAAATTAAAACTCCCAAAAGATATTTAATTTGCTTATCCATTTAAAAACCTCCAAAAATCATTGAATGTGCTTACTGCTGCTGTTGCTGTAACTTTCTATTTTTTTCTGATTCTACAGCTGAACCAGCTGCAGCTGGAGCCAGGATTTCTAGATCAAGATTTAAACTTCCTTCCAGCACATATTCAGTAGAATATCGCTCTTTTATCTCTTCCTCCAAATTTCCAGCTTCTTTAGACTCTTCCTGGGTCTGTTCTATCTCATTTTGTTCATTGTTTTTTTTGTTTTTCTCTTCCCTACTTCCGGCAGGATTTTGTCCGGGAGGCTGCTCACTGCTCTCCTGATAGATAGGAGCTGCATAGGAAGGATAAAGCTGTAAAATAAGATCATTGTTATCAGGTGAATCTAAATAATCGTTTAACATAGATTCCAAACTTTTGTGGCCAGAAATTTCAGCTTCATTTAATCCACCCTGGCTCTGATTTTGCATGGGTGCAGTATCTTCCGGCCTCATTGTCTCACCTGTATAGCCCCCATCAATAAAGAGAGTTGCTATCCCTGGTTCCACATCTTCGGGAACTTTCATATTTATTATTTTTGTTTCAGTACCATTTCGATAGCGGTGTAAGGTTACCTCTACTTCCAGTTCATCACCTGGATATATTTCTTCGTTTAAAACCTTTGCTTCCTGAATCAAAGCAACACTATCACTTCGGTTAAAATCTAATTCTAACCTGATATCAATTAGATTAACCTCTTTAAACGGATTGGTCAGAATCAAATCTAACAATTGAGAAAAATCGGATAAAGCCATACTACCAATGTCATTCTGGCTGTAATACATATTACTGGATTCTACCTGCAGTTCAGGTAGACCTCTGCCCATAATTTTGAGATTAGAAACTGCAGAACCGGGACCAATTCTATCCAGCGCCGAATCTACTGCCTGTAAGGCCGCACTATTTGAGAGAGAAGAGAATAAATACTCATCATTAATAATCTGCAGACTGACTTCCTCAACCAGCTCCCCATTTTTCGAGACAGAGATATAAAGAGGAGTAATTTTGGGATATGTATCAATTCTCCCTGCAATACCAGCCCCCCTATCCTGAGTTACTGAACCTAAAAGTCTATTATAGGGTGAACCCAATTTAAAAGGCTGCTCTGTACTGGGAATCACTGCATTTATATGGGCTCTACTTAAAAGATAATTTACCCGACCACGATTGGTAAAGGGGTGGCCAAAAGCCAAAAATTGCCCCTGATCTACATAGGTTAAAGTGCCAATGGAAGCTACACTAATATCCCCCCGCACCAGCTGGACAGCAATTGCTTCTCCAGGCTCTGGTTTTTCATTACTTTTATCGGCCTCTTCAATTCCTGAGCCGGGAACAACATCCAGATTTAATTCGGCCAGATTTTTTTCCAGTCTATCTAAAGCTCTACCACTAATCCCACTAACCATAATTGGACTTTTTGTTTTAATAATATTCTCTCCCGGTGTGAATTCTTCCAGGTCAAAATCAAGATCGCTAATATTGCCGCTTCCTTCTTCAAAATCATTATCTTCCAGCAGCTTAAGCATTCTCTCAATCGGAGTTACCAGACCAAAACGGTGGTCACTATTACTCCAGCCGTAACCAATTGCTCCAATTATACGATCTTCAAGATAGATAGGGCTGCCGCTCATTCCAGCAGCTATTCCACCGTATTCCTCTACTTTATCACCGGTTAGTTTAATCAATATTAGGTCCTCATCCAGACTGCGGTTGTCAAGTATATCTATTATCTTAACTTCGAATTTTTCGATTTCATTGCCAGAAAAAACAGTCTTTCCATAGCCTGTCATTCCTGCTTCTACTTCATCTAAAGGCATAATGTTTTCTGCAGCAAGCACTGGGGTATTAGAAAGAATTAAGACTATTAAAAAATAAAATAAAACTTTTTTGATAATTTTTTTCAAATTTAATCACTCTCCAGTTACTTTTACGATAAAATGCCCTGATCACCTGTGCTTAATACATTTGATATTTTATCTAACTCATTTAAAGCCTGTCCGGTTCCTTCGGCAACACAGACCAGAGGGTCATCAGTTACAAAGGCTCCAACTTCTGTCTGTCGACTAATAAATTTATCCAGTCCTTCAAGTAAAGAACCTCCACCGGTTAAAATAATACCTTTTTCAACTATGTCAGCTGATAATTCTGGTGGAGTTTTCTCTAAAACCCTCCGGGCGCCCTGAGCAATATTATCAAGCAATTCCTTAAAAGCTTTATTGGTTTCCTGTGCTGTTAATTCTATATGTCTGGGCAGTCCTGTCATTAAATCTCTACCCTTAACCTCACAGCTGACAGAATAATTGGGATCTGCACTGCCGATGTTTATTTTAATTTCTTCCGCAGTTGATTCTCCGATAACTAAGTTATAATTTTCTCGAACATAACGTACCAGAGCTTCATCAAATTTGTCACCACCAACCCGAATCGACTCACCGACAACTATTCCACCCAGAGAAAGAACAGCAATTTCTGTTGTTCCTCCACCAATATCAATTATCATATTACCTTCTGCCTTTTCAATTCTGAGACCTGCTCCAATTGCAGCTGCAACCGGTTCTTCAATCAAAAATGCCTTGCGAGCTCCAACCTGAACTGCCGCTTCTAAAACCGCGCGGCTTTCTACCCCGGTAACTCCAACAGGTATACAGACCATAATCAACGGCTTAATAAACCTATTTTTAACTCCGACTTTTTTTAAAAAACTTTTGAGCATCATTTCAGCAACCTCAAAATTTGCTATTACACCATCTTTTAAGGGTCTAATAACTTCAATGTTCCCTGGAGTTCTTCCCAGCATCCTCCGGGCTTCTTCCCCAACTGCAATTATTTTATTCGTATTTCTATCAAGGGCTACAAAAGAAGGTTCCTGTAAAACAATACCTTTGTCACTCTCATAAATTATAACTGTGGCTGTACCCAGGTCTATCGCAATTTTTTTACTAAATTTATTTAAAAGATTCAATAGCATACTCCTTCCCTCTTAATCACCTGTATTACTCAGCTGATACAACTCTATATTATTTTCCATTCTTATTCCCCATTATAAACTATCAATCTTAAAATAAAATTAAAATCAACTATGATCTTCCCGGGACTGATTACCAGCATTTATTTCTCCAGCATTGACTACAGCATATTTAGTTAATAGAGGACCCAACACTTCAGTTATCGCTGCGGTCAACAATAAAGTATTAAAAATCAAAAGTCCGACTTCAGTTTCCTGAGTATACTGTTTTTGCACAGTGTAAGCCAGAGCAATTGCTACCCCACTCTGGGGTAGTAGTCCAAGACCGATATATTTTTTCACTGCCTCTGGTGCTCCAGAAACTTTAGCAGCTAAAGTTGATCCCCCCACCTTACCGATGATCCGTGCTGTTAAATAACTAAAGGCTATCAGCAGAAAACTAAGGGAACCCATCTCAGAAAACCTAATTTCTGTACCTGCAATCATAAAAAACATCGCATAAAGAGGAATTGTCAGGGTATCCAGATATTCGGAAATCTGCAAATTCTTTTTAGCAAAGTTTTTAATTGCAAACCCAACTGACATATTGGCAATTAGAGGTGAAAATTCAAAAAATACGGCTATTGAAGAACTCAAAATTATAGTCGTGACAATAGTCAATATTTTACTCGTTTTTTCATTAAAAATAGTTAGCAAGTACTGGGCTGCATATCCCAGGGCCAGACCCACAAAAACAGCTCCGAAAATCTCTATTAGTGGATATATTATTAGGGCTGATAAATTTAATGGCTCTCCCGCCCCGCCCAGATACTGTGAATAGGCAATTGGATTAATTAGTGAAAAAATTATTAAAGCAAGAGCATCATCCAGACCAACAACTGCCATAATAGTTGAAGTTAAAGGTCCTTCAGCATTATATTCTTTTAAAACCATTACTGTTGCAGCCGGAGCTGTTGCAGAAGCAATAGCACCAAAAAGAAGTGCCATATATAGCGGGTTGCCGATAAGATAAATAGCTGTGGTAACAACAACAAAAGCTCCAAATGACTCAAGTAAGGCTATATATAATATGCTTTTCCCCAGCCTTTTTATTGTTTTAATCGAAAGTTCACTACCGATGGTAAAAGCAATAAAGGACAGGGCAATTGTGGTTACATAATTCAGATTTGCGAGAATAAATGTATAAAGATTTGTAAACTCCTGATCTACCAGCGGCAGTAAAGCAATTATATCTGGACTCATCAAAATTCCCAGAAAGACATAACCTACCACTATTGGTATTTTGTACTTTTTGGCCAGTATAACTATTAAAAAAGCAAAAAGCAAAAATATTGAAATTAAATAAAGTTCTTTATTGGTAATATTATTCAAAACCAACCATTCTTCGAATCTAAGAGCAGAAATTGATTCTAACTCATTCATATACCTACACCTCTTTTATATTCTACTTTCCTTATCTCATTATAAACTTATAAATAGAAAAATTATTCTTTAGCAGCTGTCTGGACTCCTGTTTGATCTAATAAGTAATACAGCAGGTTAGATCTCTCGATAAAACCTCTCAAAAAACCCTGATCATTTATTACAAAAAGTACAGATTCTTTGTTGTTAAGCATAATATCAGCAAGCTTTTTCATATCACTGTCCTCTTTAACCGCATCCCGGTTGCGGGACATATATTTCTCGACTTTTTCGTCCTTAACATATTTTAAGTTTTCTACCGCTTCATTAACCTCATAAAAAAGACGGCTGCTGTCTAAAAAACCAAAACTCTCGGGAATTATATTTTTAAGTATGTTATTACTATAAATAGTTCCAACAAAAAGGTTCTGATGATCAACTACCGGCAGCACAGACTGCTCTGATCTATACATTAAAATTATCGCCTTGCGAATACTGTCATCCGTAGTAACTGAATTCATAGTCCGGACCATATAATCTCTTACATCACTCATTTTTTACACCTCCAGCTTATTGATTTCCAGTCGATCAAGATAGGAATTATAATCTTCCCTGTTCTGTAAGTAAATTTCTTTATTCTCAGCTATCCACAAAGCAGCAGCTCCTCCATGTCGATTTGCTTCTAAAAAATCAAACTTCTCTGTCTGAAATGCATAATCAAGATAGCCTGTATTATAAGCATCACTGGAGCCAAGCCAGTTAACAATGCAGTATCCTCTGGGGGATAACTGATAAACATCTCCATTTTTGTCAAAAAGCAGCCGGTCACAATGGAAAGGAATCATTACTCTTTTTGCTCCCCTTTTTTGAATCTCTTTGCCTGCTTTAATATAATCCTCTTTATCATTTATTTCCATATCCAGAATTGTCTTATGGTGCTTAAAATAAGGGGTCACTATATCGGGTTTTGATTTTAAAGCCAGTTTTAAAGCCTCCCCACTCGCCTGCAAAAATACATGTTTTCCCTTCTCTTTTGCAATTTTTATCAAACGCTGATAGATATCAAAATCTACTCCCTCAGGTACTGAACCCGAAATTAAAATACAATTACTCTCGGAAATTGATCTTTTAAAACGAACAATTAATTCTTTTACCTCTTCTTTTTCTACCTGATAAGTATAATCGTTATACTGGGTATAGGTTGCAGGATCCCGGCCAATTATTTTAACATTATTCCTAATTTCACTTTCGGTATAAATATAGTTGCTGATAATATTCTGTTTCTGGACCATTTTTTCGAAAAACAATCCCTGTTTCCCACCAACAAAACCAATATTTTGTACATCCTGATAACCTAAAGACTTAAAATTAATTGCACTAATTAAACCTTTTCCACCCGGGTAAATTTTCAAGTCTTCATCATCATAAATAAATTGATTTTTCATAACTTCATTTTTGTCAACAAAATATTCGCGGTCAATAGCGGGATTCAGCGTTACTGTTGTAATCATTTTTTTCACCACCTTATTTTTTTGAAAAACAAAACTTGACTTTTAAAACAGAAAACCGCTGAAATATCAGCGGCAGGTTTTATTTACTCAGATACTTTATTTATTGAGGCTCCAACTTCCTGAAGCCTCTTTTCTATATTTTCATATCCACGCTCTACATGATAGATATCCTTTACCTCTGTTTCCCCTTCGGCAGCCAGTCCGGCTAGAATAAGTGCAGCTCCTGCCCTCAAATCGGTAGCTCTTACTTCAGCACCAGTCAGGCGGCCCGGTTTGATGAGAGCACTATGTCCATCAATTTTGATTTCTGCTCCCATCCTTTTCAGTTCATCTACATGCATAAAACGATTTTCCCAGACTGTTTCGATAATTAAACTAGTCTCATCAGTTTGAGTCAGTAAGGCCATCATTTGAGACTGCATATCTGTAGGAAAACCCGGGTAAGGTAATGTTTTAACATCAACGGCCTTTAAATCATTACCGGCTTTAACCCTGACACCTGCTATGTCTTCTTCTACAGTAATGCCCATCTCATGCATTTTAGCAATTAATGGTTTTACATGTTCAGTCAGTACATTCCGTACAAATACATCTCCACCAGTGATAGCAGACGCTATCATATATGTACCCGCCTCGATTCGATCAGGTATGATTCGATGTTCAACTCCATGCATCTCATCAACACCTTCGATTTTGATGATATCTGTACCTACACCTTTAATGTTAGCTCCCATCACGGTCAAAAAGTTTGCTAAATCCACAATTTCTGGCTCCCGAGCCGCATTTTCAATAACTGTTTTACCGTCAGCCCGGCTGGCAGCAATCATAATATTAATAGTGGCTCCTACACTGGGATAATCAAGATAAATCTCTGCTCCTTTTAATTTATCAGCTTTTACATCCACAACTCCATGGTCTAAATTAACCTCTGCTCCCAGAGCCCTAAACCCCTTAAGATGAAGGTCAATAGGTCGATTCCCAATATTACAACCTCCAGGAAGAGTGGTTCTTGCATGACCTGATCTGGCAAGCATCACTCCCAAAATATAGTAAGAAGCACGCAGTTTCCTTGCTAAATCATGATCTGCTTCTGTTTTAGTTGCTCCGGTTGGATCAATGTTAATCCGATTTTTATTTCTTTCTATTTTTGCACCCATATCTTCAATGATACTACATAAATTGGTTACATCCCTAAGTCGTGGAATATCATCTAAAACGACCTGAGAATCAGCAAGTAAAGATGCAGCTATAATTGGTAATGCCGCATTTTTTGCTCCCCCAACTTTAATTTCTCCTGCAAGTGGATTTAAACCCTGTATAATATACTTGTCCACCTCTAAAAGCCCCTTTCTAAAATAAATCATTCCGTTAAGATCCAAATCAAAATTTATCCTTCAATCATTAATAAATGTCAGCTATTTATTTTTACAGCCTACACAGTCTGCACCTGTTAATTTATCGAATATACCGGCCTTTTTATAATTGATTTTTTCCTCCGGCGCTTTTTCCATTAATTCCTTCCAACAATCCCTGCAGAGCAAAGAGCCTGCATTCCTTATAATGTTATCAGATAAACCCTTTTTTTGCAACTTTTCTTGTCGATCAGGAATCCGACCAAATTGCTGGCTTACTGCTTCTTTTCCAGCAACTGCCAGAGCTACATTCCCCCGGAACTCCGGAGAATTTTTTCTATTAAATCGAACTCCTTCTTCCCGGGCCCATTTTATATAATCTGAGATATGTTTTTTAGCGATATCTCCTCTTATTATCAGTTTGTCTGCCTCTTTACTATTTAAAATATCTTTTATCTCGGGGTATAAGGCTGTTTCTTTAATCTGATCCTCTGTTAAATAGGCTATAACTCGTTCCGCATATTCACCCAGAAATCTATTTTTTTCACCTTTTTTAATTTCAGTCGGACCAAAAGCTCCCTCATGAGCTTTTCTCTCTAATTTGCTTTCATTATTATTTTTCATAACTATACCCTCCCTTTAATATTTTAACATTTTCAGTTCGAGATGTACACCTACCGTTTACCAAACCAATATTTGGAAATAAAACAATGTTTAAAATTTGACTACTCCCCGGCCAGTATCTATCAATACTTTGATAGTAAAGAACAAATTATAAATGCAGTAGTAAAACAGGGTTATCAGGAAATTATTAAATCTATTCAAATCAATAAAAATAATTTTAAGAGTATAGAAAGAGAAAAAGGCCCTGGTCAGGGCCTTTTAATTATATAATAAATATTAAATATTCTACTCAAAACCACTCGACTTTTTTCGACAAAAATCGGGTGGTTCACGGTGCGTGCACATAAACAAACATTTTCAGTTATAAACGATCATAGCCGTGGTCGTGATGTCCGGCTGCTTTGAGGCGGGCCAGAGCACGATCATAGGCTGCTTCCACCCTTGCAAAGTCAATGTCCTCTCGATCTTTTTCCAACCTTTCTTCGGCACGATCACGGGCTGCCTGAGCACGATCAACATCAATCTCTTCCGGCAGTTCAGCTGTTCTAACAACCAGATTGATCCGATCAGGTTGAACCTCCATAAAACCATTACTGATCGCTATCTGAGTCTCCTCACCATCTTTAACCACCCTCACAACACCAATCTGCATTGCAGTTACTAAAGGTGCATGGTCAGGTAAAATACCAATCAAACCATCAACTGCAGGTCCTTCTATCAGATCAACTTTTTCGCTATAAACCAATTTTTCTGGTGTTACTACATCAAGCTTGATTTTTGGTGCAGCAGCCATTGGCTACTCACCTTCTTCCAGCTGTTTAGCTTTTTCTACTGCGTCTTCGATTGTACCTACCATATAGAAAGCTTCCTCTGGCAGATCATCATAACGCCCCTCTAAGATACCTTTAAAGCCGCGAATTGTATCATCCAATTCTACATACTTACCTGGAGTTCCTGTAAACTGTTCAGCCACAAAAAATGGCTGTGATAGGAATCTTTCAATTCGACGAGCTCTATTAACGACAATTTTATCTTCTTCAGATAATTCATCCATACCTAAGATAGCGATAATATCCTGTAAGTCTTTGTATTCCTGTAAGATTTCCTGAACTTCACGGGCAACATTATAATGTTCTTCACCCAGTATTCTTGGATCAAGAATATTTGAGGTTGAATCAAGTGGATCAACAGCAGGATAAATTCCTTTTTCCACAATGTCTCTTGAGAGTACTGTTGTAGCATCTAAGTGAGCAAATGTGGTTGCAGGAGCAGGGTCAGTCAGGTCATCTGCAGGTACATAAACTGCCTGTACAGATGTGATTGATCCTTTTTTAGTTGAAGTAATTCTTTCCTGTAAGGTTCCAACATCATACGCAAGTGTTGGCTGATAACCTACCGCTGAAGGCATTCTACCTAAAAGTGCAGATACCTCAGAACCAGCCTGAATAAAACGGAAGATATTATCAATAAATAATAATACATCCTGACCGGCTTGATCACGGAAATATTCGGCCATTGTCAGACCTGTAAGTCCTACCCGCATCCGGGCTCCAGGCGGCTCATTCATCTGACCAAAAACCATGGCAACCTTATCTAAAATATTAGCTTCCTGGAATTCCAGCCAGAGGTCATTACCCTCTCTGGTTCTTTCTCCTACCCCGGAGAATACAGAATAACCACCGTGTTCTGTCGCTATGTTATTAATTAATTCCTGGATAAGTACTGTTTTACCTACACCAGCACCACCAAAGAGTCCTACTTTACCACCGCGAGTATAAGGTGCTAAAAGATCAATAACTTTGATTCCTGTTTCAAAAAGTTCGGTTGTTGATTCCTGCTCCTCAAATTTAGGTGCAGGACGGTGAATAGGCATTCTCTCATTTGTTTCTAGCTCACCACGATTATCTATTGTCTCTCCTAAAACATTAAAGACTCTTCCCAGTACAGCTTCTCCTACTGGAGTACTGATTGGGGCTCCCTGATCTACAGCTTCCATTCCTCTTACAAGTCCATCTGTGGAAGACATAGCAACTGTTTTCACTCTATCATCACCCAGCTGCTTCATTACTTCACAGGTTAAATCTATCTCATTTTCTTCATTTTGTATTTTGATAGCATTAAAAATCTTAGGTATATTTCCATCCGGAAATTCAATATCAACTACCGGACCGATAACCTGAACTACTCTACCAATGTTCTGGTCACTCACGCAAATTCCTCCTTTAATAAAACTTTATTTAAGTGCCTCTGCTCCACCAACAATTTCTGTAATTTCCTTAGTGATTTCTGCCTGACGGGCTCTGTTATACTTAAGAGTTAAATCATCTATCATCTCATTTGCATTTTCAGTTGCAGAATCCATGGCAGTCATTCGGGCACCAAACTCACTTGCTTTAGACTCCAGAAGAGCTGAATAAATTACATTTATTAAATACTGCGGCAAAATATCATCAAAAACTTCAGCCGGAGAAGGTTCGAAAATATAATCGACATATTTTTTTTCTCCTGTTTCTTCAGCTGTTTCAATGTCCATATCAGCTTCCCCGGAAGCCTCCTGCTCAGCTTCAGGTTTTTTTGCCTCCTCCGCAAACTTTTCTACCGGTAAGAGCTGCATATTTTTTACTGATTGACTGATAGCAGAATTAAAGTGAGTATAAATCATTGAAACTCTGTTAACATCTTCTGCTTCAAAATGATGAATAATCTCATCAGCAAGATTGTTGGCAAAACCATAACCAGGGTAATCATCAAGCTGAACATATTCGGCCATAATATCTGTACCCAGACGATGAAAATAGTCGCGTGCCTTACGTCCGAGAACCATTAAAGAAACTTCTTCTTCTGATTCCACAATTTTTTCGGCCAGATCAATTACCTTGTGATTATAGGCTCCACAGAGACCTCGATCACCTGTAATGACAATTACTAAATGCCTGCCGCCTTCTCTTTCTGCTAAAAGTGGATGGGCTGCTTCTTTAGTTCTGGTAAAAACACCTCTTAAAACTTCCACTGTTTTATTGAAAAAAGGCCGGGCATCTTCTGCTCTATCCTGAGCATTTTTCAGTTTGGCGGCAGCAACCATCTTCATGGCTCTGGTAATTTTTTGAGTGTTTTTAACACTCCCAATCCGCCTCTGAATATCACGCATATTCTGCATTGCTATTTCACCTCAGCTTCCTCTGCTTCGGTATCAGATTCGTTAGAATCCATATCTACAATAGTATTTTTTTGAACCTGGAACATATCCTTAAACTCTTTAACCATCTCATTTAATTTTTCTTTAAGTTCATCGGTTAATTCTCCTGATTCAACAATTTCCTCTTTGACTTCAGCATAATTGCTGTCGACAAAGTTAAGATATTCTTCTTCAAAACGTCCTAGATTATCAACTGGCAGCTCATCTAAATAACCATTAGTTACAGTATAAATAACAATAACCTGTTCTTCGACCGGCATTGGTGAATACTGATTCTGTTTTAGAATTTCTACAATTCTCTCACCACGGGCCAGTTTCTGTTGGGTTGCTTTATCAAGATCAGATCCAAACTGGGAGAAAGCCTCAAGTTCACGGTACTGAGATAGATCAAGGCGCAGAGTACCGGCAACACTCTTCATTGCCTTAATCTGTGCATTACCACCAACACGAGATACAGAAATACCTACATTAACAGCAGGTCTTACACCTGAGAAGAATAGCTCACTCTCCAGATAAATCTGACCATCAGTAATCGAAATTACGTTGGTCGGAATGTAAGCAGAAACATCTCCAGCCTGGGTTTCAATGATCGGCAGAGCAGTTAAAGAACCCCCTCCTAAATCATCATTCAACTTAGCTGCACGCTCTAATAACCGTGAGTGTAAGTAGAATACATCACCAGGATAAGCTTCACGTCCAGGTGGTCTTCTTAAAAGAAGTGACATGGAACGATAAGCCACCGCATGTTTGGAAAGATCATCATAAATAATCAGCACATCTCTATCATCTTCGTACATAAAATGCTCACCCATGGCACAGCCGGCATAAGGTGCAATATATCTGATTGGAGCTGGCTCACTGGCAGTAGCCGAAACTACTATAGTATAATCCATTGCTCCCTCTTCTCTTAGTCTTTCTGTAAGCTGAGCTACGGTTGAGTTTTTCTGTCCAATAGCTACATAAATACAGATCACATCATTATCTTTCTGGTTAATAATTGTATCAATACCAATTGCTGTTTTACCAGTCTGACGGTCACCGATAATCAGCTCACGCTGACCCCTACCAATTGGAGTCATTGAATCAATTGATTTTAAACCGGTCTGTAATGGAACTTCTACAGGCTGACGGTCAACAACACCAGGTGCCTCAGATTCTACCGGACGATATGTATCACTGTCAATTGCACCCTTTCCATCAAGCGGCTGTCCAAGTGGATTAACAACTCTCCCTAAAAGAGCATCCCCAACAGGAACCTCAACCACACGGCCGGTGCGTTTTACATCATCACCCTCTTCAATTAATGTTTCATCACCGAGTAAAACAACCCCGATATTATCTTCTTCAAGGTTTAAAGCCATTCCGAATACTTCATTGGGAAACTCCAATAATTCTCCGGACATAGCATCCTTGAGTCCATAGACATGAGCAATACCATCTCCAATATCTAAGACAGTACCCACACCAACGGATTCTAATTTTTGTCCGTAATTTTCTATTTCTTTTTTTATAATCGAACTTATTTCTTCAGGTCTCAGTTTCAAATTAATTCACCCCTAACTTACTTACTGGAATTGTTTTTAGCTTCTGTTTCAATGAATTAAGTTCACTGCGCAGACTGCCGTCAATAATATAATCTTCAATTTTTAGAACAATACCAGCAATGATTTCTTCATCAATTTTATTTTCAATCTGAATATTATAGTCTAATAGTAAATCTAATTTTTCCTTTAATTTATCAAGAATAGAATTATTTAGTTCCACAGCTGATGTAACTTCCACATGCAGGATACTTTCCTCATTATCAACAAGTTTATCGAATTCCTTAATAATTGATTCCAAAAAAAACTCTCTTCTTTTCTCAATTAAGATAAAAAGAAAATGCATAATATCCTGATCCAGTTCTTCAGCAAAGATCTTCGCAAGAGTTCTTTTTTTATCTTCTGGAGTTATCCGCTGATGAAAAAGAAGTTGATTTAGATCTTCATTTTCCTGTACCAGCTGCCAGAACTCAAACAAATTTTCTTTTAATTCTAAAAGATTATCGTGATCTTTTCCCAGCTCAAAAAGAGCCCGGCTGTATTTAGATGCTACCTCATTTCTCATTGCAGTTCACCCAGTTTCTCTTTATCCAGCTGATCTATAAAATCCATAATCATCTGCTGATGTTTGTCTTCGTCTAACTGCTCCTGGATTAGTTTATTTGCCGCCAGAATTGTGTAGTCAGCAATACTGTCTCTAAGTTCAGCTGCTGCCTCTTTTTTGGCCTGTTCAATCTCTTCTAACTTTTTGGCTTTTAAGTTCTCAGCTTTTTCTTCTGCATTATTTATAATATCTTTAGCCTTTTTGTTGGCTCTAGTTTCTGCATTATCTATAATATCTTGAGCTTCACTATGAGCATTTTTAAGTTTCTGCTCATATTCAGCCTTTAATTCCTCTGCTTCTTCTCTTCGCGCCTCAGCATCATCTAAATCACCATTGATCTGGGCTGCTCTTTGATCCAGCATATCTTTGATCGGTGAGTAAAGATACCGGCGCAGTAAATAGAGAAGAATAAAAAAGTTAACTAACTGCCATAACATTGTGGAGTTAATATTAACCAAGAGTACATTCACCTCCTGAAATATAATGACCCATCATAAGGATAGGAAAATAGTCGCGGAATATAGTAGTACTATTAAGTCAGGAGATTGCTCTCCCGACTTAATTTAGACTCTACTATATTGTAAAGATTAAAACAATGGCAATTACCAGAGAATAAATACCTGTTGACTCAGCAACAGCCTGACCTAAAAGCATAGTTGTAATAATATTACCCCTAGCTTCTGGATCTCTAGCTACAGATTCTACAGCCTTACCAGCAGCATAACCCTGACCAATACCAGGACCAATACCTGCGATCATTGCAAAACCTGCTCCTAAAAGTGCTGCAGCTCTAATAATTGTGTCAATAACTTCTGGTGAAAATTCTACCATTATAATTTCCTCCTTTCGGTTTTAAAAAACAAAAACTTATTTATACTCATCAAATTTACTTTGAAAAGTATCTTTTAATAAATCAACCACTGACCACAGTATAACTACAAATTTTATCATAAATAGTCCTACTGCTGCAGCCAGAAAATCCAAATTGGCATTTCTAGCTGCACTGAAAAGTACTGCAAAATAGAGGGCATATTCTATAAAATATCTATTTCGAATAAATTTCTCTGCTGAATCTTCTTCCATACTCAATGCCCTGATTATGTTATTATATTTTAATCTTAAAAGAAGAGTAGCAATTACAAGTCCAAAAATAAAACCAAATAAAATATCGAATTCTCCTGCTAACAGTGATGAAACTATCGGCAGCAGAGAAAATAAATAAGTTATTTTTAAGATTTTTATCTGAACTTTTTGTGGATCATTAATGTCTTTCATTAAAAACTCCTCTGCTGATCTTTTTGCTATTTAAACAGCAAAAAATCTATACTTCTTTTAAAAATTAAAAACTAGCTTAAATAATAATCTTGTTTATGAAAATAAATTAAAACTAAACTCCAAAAATCAAAAAGATCGCAATTACAAGAGAATAAATACCTGTGGAACCTGAAATTACCTGTCCTAAAAGCATTGTTGTAATAATTGATCCTCTTGCCTGCGGCTGCCTTCTTACAGCAGTTGTTGCTTTACCTGCAGCAAAACCCATTCCTATTCCCGGGCCAACTCCAGCAATCAAAGCCGCTCCTGCAGCAATATAAGAGGCAGTTGTAATAACTGTTTCGGCTACTTCTGGTGAAAATTCAATCATAATTTGCCTCCTTTCCTCAGACTACTAAGACTTAGCAACAGAAATATAGGCAATTGCAACCATACCAAAGATTAAAGCCTGAATCATCCCAACAAAAAAGTCAAACCAAGCATGTAATGGTACCGGTATTAATGCTGGAGCCGCCTGATAAATCAAAGTAATTATAATTCCACCACCAACTATATTTCCAAAAAGACGGAAAGAGTGAGAAATAGGTTTGGCTAGCTCACCAATTACATTAATCGGCAGTAAGAAAATTACCGGCTCGGCAAAGCCTTTGATATAACCCCAGACACCATACTCTCTCATACCTTCGTACTGTACAACTACAAAAACTACCAGGGCAAGACCAAGAGTTGTATTCAAATCTCCAGTAGGACTGGTTAATCCTGGTACTAGACCAATCAGGTTGCTAAAACCTACATAAATAAAAATCGTGGCAATAAAAGGAAGAAACCTCCATCCTTCTCCCGGCAGCATTGGCTCAATTTGTTTATAGATTAATTCTACAATCATTTCTGCTACATTTTGCTTTCCTTCCGGTCTAATACTTAAGCTTAAAGTTAAGTATTTCGCCAGAATCAAAATTATCACAACAGAAAGCCAGCCAACCAGCAGAGTATCAGTTATTGGAAGATATTCTTTACCAAATAGATAAAATTGTATCTGTGGACCTGGATTCAATATGCTTCCTCCTTTCTTAAAAATAATTTAAAAAATATTAAAATTATTCAAAGTTAAATATATATCTAAGATTATTATAAATGAACAAAATTATCAAAGATATTTTTATTTAATCATCAAAAGTTGACATTAAAAGCTTATAAACAGAATAAAAACCAGAGGCCAGGCCGACAATTAATCCTGACAATTTAAATATAAGCTCAAAATTAAAAAAATTATCAATTAAATAACCAGCACCAAAACCAATACCTCCAGAAACTACAATCAACAGTCCAACTTCTGTTAACAGGGCAAGACCACGCATAATTTGACGCCAATCTTTGTTATCCATTTTTTTATCTTACCTTTATCATATTTTATTATAGAAAGACTAAAGTTGCAAGCCGAATTGTGAAATTAACAACAAAGTATTAAAAAGAACAATTTTTTGTACAATACCAATTTTATACTTTCAGCCGTTTAGATTCTGTAAAAAATAAACATCTGGTTAAGAAAATTGCTCAAAAAAGTTAGTTATAAATACAATTAGCTGTCTTCTAAGGAACATCCTTCCTGGGGGAGTTCCACAGAAAAAATACCAAGTCTTTTGGCTCCATAAATAATGATTAAAATAACTGAAACGAAAATAATTAAAGCATGATCAAATTTAATTCCATTAATGACAAAAGCAATTGTTCCTAGAATTGCACTGATCACATAAACTGAAATAACAGCCTGTTTCTGATTCATTCCAATTGCCAGCAGCCGGTGGTGAATATGTCCGTGGTCAGCCTCTCCAATTGGACGATCATTAAAAATTCTTCTAATAATTGCAAAAGTAGTATCCATAATTGGAACTGCCAGGGCCAGCATCGGGACAAAAATTGTCACTGCCGCTGCACTCTTTAGAGCACCAGTAATCGAGACAGCTGCAATTATGTAGCCGATAAACATGGAGCCGGTATCCCCCATAAAAATTTTAGCAGGATTAAAATTGTATTTTAAAAAACCAAAACAGCTTCCGGCAAGTAAAACTGCCAGCATCGGTGCGATGACCTGATTTTCCTGAAGCGCAACTGCAAAAAGAGTTAAAACCGCAATAATTGAAACTCCTGCTGCCAGACCATCGAGACCATCAATCAAATTAATAGTATTAATAATACTGACAATCCAAAAAACTGTAAAAGGAACTGTGTAAATACCAAGATAGATAAAACCGCCAAAAGGATTGGTAATAAAATTAATTTTAACACCATAATAAATTAGGATCAAAGCCCCTATTATCTGACCAACAAATTTTATGGGAGCAGAAATTTCAAATTTATCATCGAGCAGACCTAAAATCAGCATAAAAGTTCCACCAATCATGATACCTTTAATTGTCTGATTGGCGGGCAGAAAAAATCTGAGAGGTATCATAAAGGCAAGAAAAATTGCTGTTCCCCCTGCTGTAGCAGTAACTTTTTTATTTATTTTTCTTACTCCAGGCTGATCAACAAAATTAAGGTGATGAGACAGCTTGATAACAACTGGAGTTATGATTAAGGATAATATTAAAGTAATTATAAACGCAGCCAGATAAAGCAATTATCTTACCTCCTAACGGTACCGGGCACCTGCAAAAATTAACCAGACACAATCGCTAATCATTATGGCAAATTTTTACAGATACCCGGTACCAGCATATTTACTTAGTACCGTAAAGTCTGTCGCCTGCATCACCAAGGCCGGGAACAATATAAGCATGATCATTTAATTTCTCATCCAGAGCCCCTGCCCAGATATCAATATCAGGATGTGCATCCTGAATTTTCTTAACTCCCTCTGGAGCTGCAACTAATACCATTAATTTAATGCTGCGCGGATTTCTATCTTTAATAAACTTAATTGCTTCCATAGCTGTATTACCGGTAGCCAGCATGGGATCAACTACCAGCAGATCTCTTTCCTGAACATCAGTTGGAAGTTTACAGTAATACTCAACAGCTTCCAGTGTCTCAGGTTCTCTATATAAACCAATATGACCAACACGAGCAGCTGGAATCAGTTTTAAAACCCCATCCAGCATTCCCAATCCAGCTCTTAAAATAGGTACAATCCCCATTTTTTTGCCGGAAATCATTTTAAATTTACCTTTGGTAATTGGAGTTTCAATCTCTACCTCTTCCAAAGGCATATCTCTTGTTACCTCGTAGGCCATTAAAGTTGCTACTTCATCGGCCAGCTCTCTAAATTCTTTTGGGCCAGTGTTTTTGTCCCTCATTATTGCAATCTTGTGCCTGATTAACGGATGGTCCATCACATGTAATTCACTCAAAATTATTTCTCCCTTCATAATAATATTATTCTACGTAAAGAGGCTTAGTCCTCCTCAATTAACTCAATATTTTTTAGTTTTTCCAAAGAAAACCTTAAATTCTTCTTAATTTCATCCCGGGTCTCCCTATATACCTCTTCTGAAAGACCAAAAGGATCCTGAATATCTCTGGAATCAGTATCCAGCTCACTTAATTCTTTTAAAGTTAAAATTTTATCAGCTAAATCTGGATGTCTCAGCACTAGAGCCCGACTGTGCCTGCGGGTCATAGTAATAATTAAATCTTCCTGAGCTAACTCAATCTCTTCAATATTATGAGAAATATGATCTGAAAGATCAATATTTAATTCTTTCATCACAGAACTTGCCTTTTCATTGGCTCCAGCACCTTTAACAGCCGAAATTCCAGCTGAAAGAATTTCCCATTTTTTTAATTTAAGTTCATCATTTTTTGCTATCAAGTCTTTTAATAAATACTCTGCCATTGGACTTCTACATGTATTTCCCGTGCAAACAAATAAAATCTTTTTAATCGTCTCCACCTCCTGGCTGAGAATATTCCTCGGCAGCGGCAGCCTTATAAATCCTGTTCATTACAGCTTCGCCGATACCTTTAGTCTCTAATTCTTCAATGTAAATCTCTTTGACACTCTGATCAGCATCAAGTTTTCTCAGTAAATCGAAAAGTTTTTGGGCCAGCTCTTTCGGTTCTGCATGATTGAAGACTTTTAAAATCTTTATTTTTTTATCTGCAAGTTTTTTTCTATCTATTTCGCTTTCTCTGGCTGTTATCAGAGCAATCTTTTTGTTTTCTGCTCTTTTTAAAGCCTGATTTAAAACTGAAATTCTGTCCTCAAAATTAAAAACATATAATTTTTTCTGAGGAGCATAATGGCGGTATTTCATCCCGGGAGATAAAAGCTGCTGGTCTTTTAGTTCAGCCGCTAAAATTACTTCTTCTCCTAAAAATTGAGAAATTTTCTCGCGGCTGACACCGCCCGGACGTAAAACCTTAACCTGCTCTCCCCGAATATCAATCACTGTTGATTCCACTCCAAAATGAGAGGGCCCCCCGTCAAGAATCAAAGATATTTTTCCTTTTAGGTCATTATAAACATGGTCAGCTCGAGTTGGACTGGGAAAACCAGAGGTATTGGCACTTGGAGCCGCCAGTGCCAGACCCGAACGCTCGATTACTGCCAGCATGAGAGGATGAGCCGGCATTCGGACTGCTATAGTCTGCAGTCCAGCAGATGTTGCGGCAGGCACCTTCTTATTTTTCGAAAAAATAATTGTCAGAGGCCCCGGCCAGAATTTTTCCATTAATTTTTCTGCTCTAGCCGGAATTTTACCGGCTGTCAGCTGCTGCAGCTGGGATTTATCAGCAATATGTACAATTAAGGGATTATCTTGAGGACGCCCCTTGGCTTTAAAAATTTTTTTTACAGCTTCCGGATTCATGGCATCTGCAGCCAGACCATAAACTGTTTCTGTAGGTAGAGCAGCAAGCTCTCCTTTTTTTAAGAGATTAGATGCCTCAATAACTGGCTGCTCTTCTTTTAATTTGTTTCTCAGCCCAGAATCCAGAGCAAGTTCTTCAATTCTGTCAGACTGAAATTCCTTTTGGTATTCTGTTTTTTTTATTTTAGTTTTAAATTGCATCAGCTCCACCTAACTTCATATACTGCAGCAGTAATTTTTTAATTATTTTCGCTCTCAGTTTTTTTTACTGCTCCAAAAACTGCTGAGACAATTCTGTCATTCTCTGCATAATCTTTTTTCACTTCGACCTGAGTCCAGTTTTCACCAAAAAGATTGCTGACAGCCTCAGCCTGTTGATAACCTATCTCCAGAAAGATTTTACCACCATTTTTTAGCACTTTTTCGGCTTCCGGTATCAGACGCCGATAATAATCTAAACCATCTGATCCTGCTTTTAGTGCAGTTTTTGGTTCTTTTTTAACCTCCGGTGACAGTTCTTTCATTTCCGCCTCCGAAATGTAGGGAGGATTAGAGACTATAATATCAATTTCTTTAATTTCTCTTTTGATAAATTCTGCCAGCAGATCACTTTTTAGAATACTCATCCGTTCACTTAATTCGTGCTTTTCCATATTGCAGCGGGCAATTTTTAATGCCTGAACAGAAAGATCAACACCTACTACTCTTGCTTCAGATAAGTAGTGAGCCAGACTAACTGCGATAGCCCCACTGCCTGTGCCAACATCAATTATCTGAGGACTCTGCAGCTTGTTCTGACGACAGTATTCAATGACTGCCTCCACTAAATTTTCTGTCTCAGGTCGGGGGATTAAGACCCCTTCCTTTACTTTAAATTCTAATGACATAAATTCCTTTTTTTCAGTGATATAGGCTGCAGGGACTCTCTGCGCCCTCTTTTTTATCATTTCTCGATATCTATCAACTTCAGTACTTTTAAGCGGATAATCATATTTCACATAGAGATTGATTCGTTCCATATCTAAGAGATCTGCCATCAGTACTTCAGCATCCAGACGAGAGTTTTCGATTCCTCGTTCAGCCAGAAACTGATCACTGCGTTTAAGGAGTTCTTTAATATTCATTTTAGATCTTCTCCAATCTCTTGATATTATCCTCCTCAATTAAGGCCTCAACTACCGGATCTAAATCTCCATCAAGAATTTTATCCAGCTGGTGGACAGTCAGATTAATCCGGTGATCACTCACTCTCCCCTGAGGGAAATTATAGGTTCTAATTTTTTCGCTGCGGTCACCTGTACCAACCTGAGATTTACGAGCCTCAGCTCTTTCCTTTTGTTTTTCCTGTTCTTTTTTCTCCTGCAGTCGGGCCCGCAAAATACGCATTGCCTTAGCTTTGTTTTTGTGCTGTGATTTTTCGTCCTGACAGGAAACTGTAAGTCCGGTTGGCTTATGGGTAATCCTAATAGCAGAGTCAGTTGTATTTACACTCTGACCACCTGGACCACTGGAGCGAAAGGTGTCGATAGTTAAATCATTGGTATTTATATCTACATCCACTTCTTCAGCTTCCGGTAAAACGGCCACAGTAGCGGTAGAAGTATGAATCCTGCCGCTGGACTCAGTGGAAGGAACACGCTGTACCCGGTGAACTCCACTCTCGTATTTTAAATATTTAAAAATATCTGTGCCTTCAATTGTAAATATAATTTCCTTAAAGCCACCAGAAGCAGATTCGTTGGCACTCATTATTTCTACCTTCCAGTCTTTATTTTCTGCATAGCGAGAATACATTCTGTATAAGTCGGCTGCGAAAAGTGCAGCTTCATCTCCACCAGCACCGGCTCTGATTTCTACAATAACGTTTTTCTCATCATTGGGATCATCAGGCAGCAGCATAATTGGAAGCTTTTCCTCCAATTTTTCTTTTTTAGGCTTCAGTTCCTCAATTTCTTCTTCAAAAAGAGCCTGCATTTCTGGATCATCTTCCAGTTCGATCATTTCCTCTGCTTCTTCGATACCTTCTTTTGCTTCTTTATATTCTTTATATTTATCTACAATCTTTTTTAATTTTGCATGTTTTTTCAAAAGTTTTTGATATTTATCACTATCATTGATTACCTCGGGATCACTCAGTTTAGAATTTAGCTTTTTATAATTCTCAACCAGTTTATCCAGTTTTTCTTCTAAATTTTCGAAATCAAACATTTATATTTCACCTCATATTATCTTTAAAATTGGCAGCAGATTATTCCCCTTTAATAGCATGACAGCTTCTACAGCGAGCTTCGTAAACCTCAGATGCTCCTACTAAAATTACTGGATCATCTGCTGCTGCTGGCTCTCCATCAATTAAGCGCTGGGTTCTGCTTGCAGGTTCTCCACACTGGATACAAATAGCATGCAGTTTATCAACATATTCAGCTCTGGCCATTAATTCCGGCATCGGTCCAAATGGCTGATTGCGGAAATCTCTATCCAGACCGGCTAAAATAACTCTAATCCCTCTATCAGCCAGATCTTCACAAATTTCTACTAAATCTTCATGAAAAAATTGAGCTTCATCAATACCTACTACATCAACTGCAGCATCGATCCTTTCTAAAATTTCTTCTGGATGATCAACTGGTACTGCTTCTATACTGTTTCCACTGTGAGAAACAACATCTTTTCTGCTGTAACGGTCGTCTAAAACTGGTTTAAAAACTTTTACTTTCTGTTTAGCAATTTTTACCCTTCTCAATCTGCGGATCAGTTCTTCGCTTTTTCCACAGTACATCGGGCCTGTAATTACTTCAAGCCAGCCGCTTTTTGTAATTTTATACAATTATTCCACCTCATCATTATTATACTGATCAACATTCTTTAAAATTAAAAATCAAAAACTTACTATTTTATAGCAGGTTAATGAAAATTTTTCTAAAAAAAAAGCAGAGCAATTAAGCCCTGCAGCAGAAAAAAGGATTCCTGTTTTGTTCTACTCAGTATCTTTCTCAGTTTCTTCTTCTGAGCTTTCATCTGAAATCCCATATTTTTTATTAAATCTTTCGACACGACCACCTTTTTTGGCTTTACGCTGTTTTCCTGTATAGAATGGATGACAGTTAGAACAAACTTCAACCCTGATATCTTCTTTAGTTGACTTAGTTTTATAAACCTCGCCGCAGGCACAGGTTATTGTGGTTTCTTTAACGTCTGGGTGGATTCCTTCACGCATCTATATCACCTCTCTTGCATACATAATTATTGTTACACCGATTATTTTATGTCTCAAAATCGGGCTGAAGACACAAATCTTCACGCTAAGATTCATTATAACACAGGGCTTTTAGTGTTGCAAGGAAAAAAAATCAATTAGAGAAAGACTTTATTCTGACTTTGACAGGTTAAGCCTCCTCTTTATTCTACTGTCAAAGTACTAATTTTATTTATTTGATTTATAATGATTACCTAAAGCCGCCGGTGGCCTTGATTTAATTACGGCACCTGCTAAAACGACAACTGTCAAAACATAAGGCAGCATTTGGATGAATTCAGAAGCAATATTTAAATTCATTCCCTGCAGCCGCATCTGCACAGCATCGGTAAAAGCAAAAAGCATACTGGCAGCAAATCCTCCCAGGGGATTCCACTGTCCAAATATATTGGCCGCCAGAGCCATATATCCTCTTCCTGCTGACATATTGCTGCTAAACCAGTTTAAATGTCCCAAAGAAAGATAAGAACCGCCAAGAGCTGCTAATACACTGCTTAAAGTTACAGAAAAATATTTAATAAACCGAATATTTATCCCAAGAGTATCGGCTGCTTCAGGGTGCTCTCCGGTAAAGCGGATTCGTAATCCAAGAGGTGTCTTAAACATTAAATACCAGCCTGAAATTACAATTATAAACATTAAATAAACTAAGGGAGAATGGCAGCCAAAAAGTTCCCCAACTATTGGTATATCAGCTAAAATAGGAATCCTGATCCTGGCCAAACCACTGACACTTGGAGAAGCTCCTTTTTGACCCCAGATTACCTGCATCAACCAGGTGGTAAAACCAAGAGCTAAAATATTAATTCCAACTCCAGCAACTACATGATCTGCTTCTAAATCTACTGTAAAAAATGAGAATATCAATCCCAAAACCACACCAGCTCCTAAAGCAGCCAGCACACCTAAATAAGCACTACCGCTAAAAAACGACCCTACTGCTGCTGCAAAGGCTCCGATTAAAATCATACCTTCCAAACCAATATTTATTACACCAGCTCTTTCGGAAAATGCCCCACCAACTGCCGCTAAAGCGATAGGTACTACTAATCTAATTGCAGCTGTAAAAGTATTTATACTAAAGATAATTTTTAAAATATCCACTAGTTACCACCTCTAAAGACCAGACTCTTATTTTTTAATATTTTAAAAAGCGAAGGTGCTGCAGCAAATAAAATAACAAGTCCCTGAACAATAGTCATCAAGTCAGCTGGAATTTTAGCAAAAAGCTGCATTGACATACCTCCTGCTTCTAAAATACCAAATAAAAAAGCAGCCAATAATACTCCAAGCGGCTTATTTTGTCCCAGAACAGCAACAGCTATACCTGTGAATCCATAGCCAGGTGAAAAGTTCGTAATGAACCTGTGTAAAACACCTAAAACCATTGTGCTCCCAGTAAGTCCAGCAATTCCTCCACTTAAAAGCATCGCATTAATAATAACTTTATCAGAATTTACTCCACTATATTCGGCAGCATCTATATTTTCTCCAACAAGCTGCAGATCATAACCATAAGAAGTGTAATTTAATAGATAATAAATTATTATGACAACGATAATTGCTATAAATAACGCCCAGCTTAAACGTGTATTAGCAACTATTTCTGGTAATTTTGCCTGTTCAGCAATTTTTCTGGTTTGATCCACAGGTCCATCTTCTTTAAAATAATTCTTTAATAAAAATGTAGTTAATAAAATTCCTATATAATTAAACATTATAGTAGTAATAACTTCGTGAGCCCCAGTTTTTGCCCTTAATATCCCCGGGACTGCAGCCCATAACGCCCCTGCAACTGCACCGACTGCTAGAGCCAGTGGAATTAAAATAATTGAAGGTAAATTTGTAAAAGTAATAGCCACTAAAGCTGTTGCAAATGCTCCCCAATAAAGCTGACCTTCTCCTCCAATATTAAAAAGTCCGCTTTGAAATCCCACGGCAACAGCCAGACCGGCAAAAATTAAAGGAATAGTTTTCAACAGGGTCTGTGCTATATTATATGTGCTTCCAAAAGCACCATAAAATAGATAATAATAGGCTTCAGTAATACTGTTTCCGGACACTTTAATTAAAATTGCTCCCACAATTAATGCCAGAACTATAGCTGCTATTGAATATATTATATCTTTTGTGGTTTTATTAAAAGACATTTACACTTCCTCCTCACTGTGACCTGCCATTAATAATCCTAACTTTTCTTCGTTAAATTCTTCAACTTTTCCCTGAGCGACAATTGCTCCTTCATAAATCACCAACAATCTATCACTTAAATTCAATAACTCATCTAACTCAGCTGAAATCAAAAAGATAGCATTGTCTTCTTCTCTCATTTTTATAAGCTGTTTGTGGATAAATTCGATAGCTCCAATATCAACTCCCCTGGTTGGTTGGGCAGCTAAAACAAAATCAGAAGCTCTACTCAATTCTCTACCAATGATTAATTTTTGCTGATTACCACCGGAGAGTTCAGAAGCAGTAGAATTTTTTTTAGAATATCTTATATCATATTCGTTTAATATTTTTTCAGTATAGTCATTTAAATAATTAAAGTTAATAGCAAATCTATTTTTAAATTGCTGATTCCATTCTGAACCCAGCAAAATGTTTTTTGCCAGTGAAAAGTTCCCCACTAAGCCTCTTTTGTTTCGATCAGACGGAATATGTGCAAGTCCCATATCTCTTCTTTTTCGGGTAGATAATTCTGTTATATCCTGAGAATCAAAATATAACTTACCACTATCAACAGATCTGAAGCCGGCTATTGTTTCTTCCAGCTCTAGCTGCCCATTCCCTTCAACACCAGCCAGGCCTACAATTTCTCCTTTTTTAAAAGAAATATTTATATTTTTTAGTTTTAGACCACTA
The DNA here is from genome assembly GCA_041694515.1 of Halanaerobium sp. GTDB lineage: Bacteria > Bacillota > Halanaerobiia > Halanaerobiales > Halanaerobiaceae > Halanaerobium. Next base: position 5,450 of record JASMSZ010000071.1, on the reverse strand, counting down.
AGTGGGTTTTTGTAATTAACCTTTTCTAATCTAAAAATTTCTCCAGTAGATTTCTTTTCCTTTTTTTCAACATCCAATAAAACATTTCTACCAACCATTAGATTTGCCAGCTTTTGTGGGGTTGTCTCATCTTTATTAACAGTATCAATTTTTTTTCCATCTCTTAAAATTGTTATTCGATCAGCTATTTCCATTGTCTCTTTTAGCTTATGAGTTATAAAAATTATTGTTTTGTTATCAGCAGTTAAACTTCTCATAATTTTAAATAACTCCTCTGTTTCTTGAGGAGTTAAAACAGCTGTTGGCTCATCTAAAATTAATATTTCAGCATTTCTATATAATGCTTTTAAAATCTCTACTCGCTGCTGTTCACCCACAGAAATATTTTCTATCAAAGCTTTAGGATTTAAATCAAAGCCAAAATTACCAGAAATTTCTTTAACTTTTTTCTCTGCTGCTTTATTATCAATTTTAATTCCTAAAGCACCGGTTATCTCCTGACCTGCTATAATATTTTCTGTAATAGAAAATCTATCTACAAGCATAAAGTGCTGATGAATCATACCCATTTTTTTATCAATTGCAGCCGCAGGGTTTGATATCTTAACTGTTTTATCATTAATTCTTATTTGACCTTGATCTTTAGAATACAGACCAAACAAAATTTTCATTAAAGTAGATTTCCCGGCACCATTCTCACCTAATAAACAGTGGATTTCACCTTTTTTGACCGCAAAGTCTATCTGATCATTTGCCTTTACACTACCAAAAGATTTAGATATATTTTTCATTTCAACTGCAAACATAATAATCACCTCCACTTAAAAAACAGGGGCATTTCTGCCCCTTATTTGTCATTTCATTAATTTCTTGCTGCTTCAATAGTTGCAGGTATTTCAATTTTTTCAGCTGCAATTTTAGCTTTTATTTCTTCTAAACTTACTATAATATCTTCTGGAAGTAGGCTTTCTGTATAACCTAAACCTTCTTCTTTAACTCCTAGAACCTGTACTCCAGGTTTAAATTCATTTTCCATTACCTGCATAATTGCTCTTTCTACAGTATTATTAACAAACTTCATGCCATTTGTTAATACATGATCTGGAGCAACATGACCCTGATCCGAATCAGCTCCAATTCCATAAACATTATTTTCTTCAGCCGCAGTAAGTACCCCCAAACCAGAACGGCCAGCTGCACCCCAGATAACATCTGCACCATTTTCAATCATTGATATTGTAAGTTCTTTTCCTTTTGCAGGGTCTGCCCAGTCTCCAACATAAGAGTGAATAACTTCAACTTCAGGATCTATATATTGTGCACCTGCAATATAACCTGCAATATTTTTATCAATTAAAGGTATTTTCATGCCTCCAATAACTCCTATTACTTTCTCAGAGTTAATCATTTCATTGTCAGTTCTACTGGTCATCATAGCAGCTGCAGCTCCCATTAAAAATCCTCTTTCTTTTTCCGCATAAACATAAGATACTACATTATCCTGCTCAACAACTGCATCTACTATAGCATATTTTTGATTTGGAAATCTTTGAGAAACATTATTTAAAGCATCTGCCTGATCAAATCCAATTGAAATTATTAAATCATATCGTTTTAAAGAAGAAAATTGAGTCAAATATGTTTCATACTCTGAAATAGAAGCTGGCTCAGCTGCATCATAATTGACGCCATATTTTTCTTGTGCAGCCTGAACACCTTCAAAAGCAGCATCATTAAATGACTGATCTCCAAGTCCACCGGTTGCAAAAACAATTGCTACTCTACCCTGAGCTAAGGCCATAGAAGAAATAAGAACTGTAAATAGAATTAAAAACAGAGCAACTAAGAATATTCTTTTTCGCATAAATATTACCTCCCAATTTTAATTTTCTCCTGTCAGAGCCTCAAGTGCCAGAACAATTTCTTGCTCAACTGCCTGAGAAACTTCTTCTCGATGAGGATCATAACTATCAGCATCAAAATCAACAGCTATACCATCAATTGCAAGTACGGCCCCTGCTTTAATATTATTTAAGGATGCAATAACAAATAGAGCGCTGGCCTCCATTTCTACTGCTATTGCCCCTGCCTGACTGAAATAATTATTGCTCAACGGTTCAATTTCCGGATAAAAAGCTGCAGTGGTCGAAACAATACCTGTTTTTGTCTTAATTTCAAGCTTCCCTGCTGTTTGATTCAATTTTGCAACTAATTCCCAGTCGGCTACTGCCGGATAAGATAAATCTACGAGCTGCTCTGTCAGACCATCATTTCTAACAGCAGCTGATGCAATAACAATATCCCCATCTTTAATTTTTTGAGAAAGTGAACCTGCCGTTCCAACTCTAATTATCTCTTCTACCCCTCCTTTTATTAATTCTTTAAACGCTGCACCTGCACCTGGGCCGCCAACACCATGAGATAAAACACTGATTAACTGCTTATTATATAAACCATTAAAAAGTTTATATTCTCGATTATAGTTAATTTCTTCTACCTTAGATAAAAAAGCAGCGATTTTGTCAGCTCTCTCTGGATCACCACAAACTAATGCTTTTTTACTAATATTTTTGCTATCAGTCTTTAAAATCGGTAAAAAATTTTCTTTGTTCAAAATTATCAACTCCAATTCCCTTACTAATACACACTTTGTTAATAACAAATTTCCCGATAAATTAAAATAGTCCTTTATTGTTCTGCAAAAATTTATCAAATATACATGAATAATATTACTCTTTAAATAATTTTTTTATATTTTCTTTAAATGGTGCCTTAACTATTCCTTTTTCAGTAACAATAGCAGTAATATATTCTTTAGGTGTGACATCAAAAGCTGGATTATATGCTTTCACTTCTTCAGGGGCAGTTCTGTGTCCAAATCCATTTTTTATTTCTTCTGGGTCTCTTAATTCAATTTCAATATCTGCTCCAGTTTCGGTTTCCAGATCAATAGTTGAGGTAGGTGCTAAAAAGTAGAATGGGATTCCATATTCTTTAGCTAAAATTGCGACTCCTAAAGTACCTATTTTATTGGCAGCATCACCATTAGCCGCAATTCTATCAGAGCCAACTAATACAGCATCAATCTTTCCTTCTTTCATTACCTGAGCTGCCATATTATCAGTAATTACAGTTACATCTAAGCCCGCTTCATATAATTCGAAAGCTGTTATTCTAGCTCCCTGAAGTAATGGTCTGGTTTCATCAGCATAAATTTTAAAATTATAACCCTTATCATATCCTAAATACATCGGAGCTTCTGCTGTGCCATAGCCAGAAGTTGCCAGTCCTCCTGCATTACAGTGAGTTAAAAGCCCCATACCTGGCTCCAATAATGTCAGAGCATGTTCGCCAATTGCTTTATCCATTTTCTGGTCTTCTTTTAAAATCTGATTACTTTCTTCTAATAAAGCGTCTTTGATTTCCTGAACATTTTTACCCGCATTTTTCTCCAGATCAAATCTTTTTTTCATTCTCTTTAAAGCCCAGAAAAGATTGACCGCTGTTGGTCTGGAAGTAGCAAGATGGTCACTAATTCTTACCAGTTCCTTTTCTAACTCAGAAACTGAATCTGTTTCAACTCTTTTTAAGCAGACATAGAGACCGTAAGCAGCTGCAATCCCAATCGCCGGAGCTCCTCTGACGCTTAAGCTTTTAATTGCCTTCCAGACACCTTCCTTTGTATCAAGCTCCAGATATTTTTCTGTTTCAGGTAATAAAGTCTGATCTAATAAGATTAACTTATCACTGCTCTCATTTAGTCTGGCAGGCACAATGCTTTTAGTCATGCAATTTCCTCCTTTATTAATTTTCTGAATACAAATACACTCTTATCTGTTATTTTGCGCAGACAGATTATTCAATTTTATAAAACTATTTGTCTTTAATTCTTAAACACTTTATCCAGCATCTGCAGCAGTTCCTTATTATCCTTAGTATTTTTTAACTGTTTGAGAAAAGTACTCATCAATTCATATTCTGACATATCCTGAGTCTGCTGACGGAGCTTCCAGATGATCTCCAGCTCTTTTTCTCCCAGGAGCATTTCTTCTTTTCTGGTACCAGATCGGTTAATATCAATAGCAGGGAAGAGTCTTCTTTCTGCCAGACGGCGGTTTAAGTGGAGCTCCATATTACCTGTACCCTTAAACTCCTCATAAATTACATCATCCATCCGACTACCTGTATCTACCAGAGAAGTAGCAATAATTGTTAAACTTCCACCTTCTTCAATATTCCGGGCTGCTCCAAAAAATCTTTTAGGAAAATGCATGGCTGTTGGATCCAGGCCGCCAGAAAGAGTCCTGCCGCTCGGAGGAATAGTCACATTAGCAGCTCTGGCCAGTCTGGTAATACTATCTAATAAAATAACTACATCATTTTTATGCTCAACCAGCCTTTTAGCTTTTTCCAGCACCAGTTCTGCAACCTGAATATGTTCTTCTGGCGGCTCATCAAAGGTTGAAGCAATAACTTCTGCATCAACAGAACGCCTCATATCTGTCACCTCTTCCGGACGCTCATCAATTAAGAGAATCATCATCTTGCTTTCCGGATAATTATGGCGAATACTGTTGGCAACCTTTTTTAAAAGTACAGTTTTTCCTGCTTTAGGAGGTGAAACCAGTAGTCCACGCTGTCCCTTACCGATAGGAGCAAGTAGATCAATCATCCGCGAAGAAATTTCATTTTTATTGTATTCCAGCTTATATCTTTCTTCCGGATACAGAGGAGTTAAATCCTCAAAGTGTGAGCGCTCTCTCGCCTTTTCTGGATCCTGATAGTTTACAGCCTCAATTCTTAAAATAGCAAAATATTTTTCACTATCTTTGGGCTCTCTTACCTGACCGGAAACAACATCCCCGGTTCTTAAATCAAAGCGCCTGATCTGAGAAGCTGAAATATATATATCATCACTGGAAGGAATGTACTTTGAAGGTCTTAAAAAACCATAACCTTCGCTCTGAATAATTTCCAGGACTCCCTCAGCAAAGATATTCCCACCTTTTTCTGTTCCCTTTTTTAAAATAGCAAAGATCAAATCCTTTTTCCGCATCTGCGAATAACCGCTAACATTCATCTCCTTTGCTATCTCATGTAATTCTGTAATAGTTTTTCTTTCTAGTTCACTGATGTTAAGCACATCAAGTCCACCTTTCTTAAATTTTCCCTATTTTTTATAAAATTATTTTGAATAAAATCTAACAACACGATGTTGTTTGTTAATCCTGACGCAGGAGGCGGCAATAGATTAAGGTGCCTCGTTTCTGCTCTTAAGTAATTAATTTCAAATTTTTAATAGAATTTATATTTTTGTCTGTAAACTTTAGTTGATGTGACTTAATAAATTACTTAGAAAAAGTTAATGATTAGCAGCGTTAAAACTGACCGAAGAACAGGATGTTCTGAGCTGACCGCGGCACACGAGGTGCCGATCGGGAAGTTAGTCA